>CANHJJ010000006.1 GCA_947460565.1 Bacteroidota bacterium | reverse complement strand
CGCAGCAACGGGCGAATGTTCGAACATTTCACCTTCCCATGATTCACCTGTTTTTTTATCATCTTCAGCTATCAAATCACTTTTTACATTTGCTCTATCAGCATCAGGTAATATATTAATCATTGAGTTTCTCCACTCATTAATTTTAGACTTCAATTCTTTACCTTTTCCTTGCACAATTAAAAGGTTAGCATGCTTTTCGATATTACTTGCCTCAGAAATTTCACCTTCAGGATTCGGTTTTCCATCTTCGCCTTCCTTACGTCCACCTGCACCAGCAATAAGCTCATCTTTTAATGCTTTAATATAGGTCAAAGCTTCTTTCGCAATTTTATCCACTTGGTCTGACTTAACTTTAGCATCTTTACCTTTTACATCTGAAGGATTGTTATCTACATATTTATCAATCGATTTCAAAATCGACTCGTTTTTCTTATCGATGTTTAAACCCGCTTTCTCCATACTCACTTCCACTAAATGGAATGCTTTCAGAATCTCAGCTGACACATTCAATGCTAACAAAGCTGTTAGTACCAAATACATCATGTTAATCATCTTTTGTCTTACCGTTACTTTTCCACCTGACATTACTTTCTGTATTTATTAAATTGTAAAACGAATTTTGAAATTAATTATTGCCACGAACAGTCATAGCAGACAACATATTGCCGTATACATTGTTTAATGATGACAAGTTTTTAGATAACTTATCCATTTCAACTTTGAATATTTCAGCATTTTTGTTGGTTTCGCTAAGTGTATTAACTGTTTTAGATAATCCACCTACAAATTCGTTAATTGATTTCAAATGGTTGTTTGACTCAGCAATCTCTAATTCATAAACTGAATTTAATGAAGAAAGATTTTTAGTCATTCTTTCGATTTGCATTCCATAATCCTTTGAACCTTCAGAGGCTGAAACGATACCATTCATAGCCTCAACAGCTTTGCTGTAAGCAGTGTTAACACCATTTAATGAATTAGCAGCTTGAGAAACACTTTTGGTGTAGTTTTCAGTTGCAACAGCAGCAGAAGACAAATCTTTCAAACCACCTACATTATCGTTTAAAGCACGAATGCCGTTACCCAAACTGTTGATTAAATCTGGACCTACTTTAGCGTCTTCCAACATTTTGTCTAATTTTTGAGAAAGACTGCCTGTATCTTTATTTTTCTTAGGATCTTTTGATTCTAAACCAGCTAACTCAGGATAAACCAATGTCCAGTCTGGCTCTTGATGAGGTGGCTCAAATGCCGATACAAAGAAAATGGCAGCTTCAGTTAATAAACCAACCATCAACATCACGTCTGCACCTTTCCAGTGTAGAATTTTAAACAAAGCTCCAACGATTACTACCGCTGCACCAATACCATAAGCCTTTGCCATGAAAGACTTGAAACCTTTGCTTTCTAAGAAACTGTTACCCATTTTTCTGTTTTTTTTTAAATTTTAAGTTAGTAAATTATTTTTGATTGATTATTTATCTTTTGTCTTTGTTCGAACGTCCAATATAGCTCATCACACAACGGAAACCTGTATATGAATTAGCGCTATCTTGGTATTCATAAGTTCGAGATCCACACTGGATGTAATGTGCAATATCTTTCCAAGATCCACCGCGAATGGTTTTACGTTTTAATGTTTCTGGATCTTCCTCTTTGGCATCATATTGGAAATCAGGATTGTTGTCATGTGAAAACAAATTCGCACCTTCAGCATAAGCTGAGCGAGTCCATTCAGCTACATTACCACTCATATCATACAAACCATAATCATTAGGGAAATAAGAAGCCACGCGAATTGGATAATGCCCACCATCATTAGCGTAATCTCCTCTGTTAGGCTTAAAGTTAGCCAATGCACAACCTTTAGCATTACGTGTATAGTAGTTACCCCAAGGGTATAAGTTTTGATCTCTTCCACCGCGAGCAGCATATTCCCACTCATATTCTGTTGGCAAACGGAAGGCAGTAACTGTGTTTTCCTCGTTCTCAGCATAGAAAGAATTTAAGTGAATTGTTCTCCAATGCGAAAAACCATTTGCTTGTTTCCAATTTACTCCAACTACAGGATAATCATCGTACTTTGGATGCCAGAAATATACTGTAGCAATTGGTTCATTGTATGAGTAGGTGTAATCACGCATGAAAACCAAAGTATCCGGATAAATATCAACTTCTTCTTTGTGTTTAAACTCACCACGATTTCTCTTATATCCTGCTTGTTTGCTATATTGAGCAGCAGCTCTCAAATCGATGTATTCGTAACGGTATTTTAATTTACGCACATCGATCTGTACCGTACGATAATAGATTTCATCGCCTTTATAATTAAGATCTTTGATATCTTCATTACCTTTCAAATCTTCTTCTGGATCAATTTTTTGACGATAGTTCAATCCGTGATCGGCATCGCCAATTGGTTCTTCGAAAGTAAGAAAGAATTTCTCTCCTAATTTTTCGCGAACGATTGAGTCATAAACAGCATCAACAAATTGACGGTATTCATTATTTGTAATTTCAGTTTCGTCCATATAGAAGGCACTTATGGTAACTTGCTTGTTTGGAGCAATCATTGACATAGGTACGTCTTGTTCATTAGAACCAATATGGAAAGAGCCTGTTGGAACATAAACTGTTCCGTAAGGTTGTGGGTGAAACCAGGCTTTGCGCCCTAGAGACCCTACCAATTCTCCTCTATCGCTACTAAGTCCGCAACTTGCCACTGCGCCAGCAATAAAGAGGAATAAAAACCATTTGATGTGCTTCATTTTACGGTTATATAATTGATTTGTTAAAAAGCAAAAATAGCAATTGTATTATAAAAAGCAAATTTGCTTCATTTAAACTATAACGACTATTTTAATTAATTTATTATTAATCATTAAAATTTTATAAAAATCTTGGTGTTAATCTTGGTATTGGAACTTTTTCTCTCTTAGGCGGAATTTTAACCCCAAAACAATATCTCAACATAATCTCATGGGTTCCAGTACTATAATTCAATATTTTACCTAAAGTCAAATCATACGAGTAACCAAAATTTAGACCGAATGGAAATTCATAACCCGCCATAACTACCAAGTCATTAAAAGTTCTATAACTTAATCCTCCGCGGATATTTTGATTCCATATCAAAGTTGCGTTGATATCTGTAGTAGTTTTTACTAAATCAGATTTAACCATGATGTTTGGATTTAATGTAAATGCGCTATTCAATTCATATTCGGCACCTGTAATAAAATAATAATGTCTAACATATTGTGAAGTAAAACCTCTGTCATTTGCATCCCTCATTTCCAACTTAGGGGTGTTTAAATGCGTTGAGGAAATACCTGCATAAAAATTATTGAAAACCGACAGGTTTTGTTGGGTATAATACAATCCGAAATTTAAATCTAATCCTAGGCTTGTAATATTTCCTTGAGGAATTTTCGGGTCGTTTTGATCTATTGCTTTAAGTTTCGAACCATCTATTCCTTCTTGAACAAAACCTATTCCTAAACCACCTGCTAAAACACCACCATTGCTACCAATAGGTTGTTTATATGCCAAGGTAGCGTTTGCTGTAACAATTTTACTTTGACCTAATTCATCAGAATTGAAATTTGCACCTAAACCAAAACGTCCAATAGGCGCATGTATATTTGCAAGAATGGTTGTTGGTGAATTACCTCTAGCAACCGAACCTAGATCTGATGTTACATTACCACCTCCAAATTGATTCCATTGATTACGACCTAACAAAGTAGCACAGATTTTGTCTGAACTACCCGCAAATGCTGGATTATATGAAAGTCTATTAAACATAAACTGACTATATTGAGCATCTTGCTGGGCAAAGGTTTTATGACCAACAATGAATGCGAGTGTAAACACAAAAATATAAGTAAATTTTCTAATCATTAGCTATCGGTTTAATTACTTTCGGTTTCAATAATACACATTTAATTGAATAATGCAAAAATCAGAAACCAACAGTAAAACGGAACAGATACTAAATAAGTGTGGCCTACTTGTTTAATTCTACAATAAATCTATCAAGTGCCATGACCATTGAAGGAGTTTCAGGAGTTGGAGCTTGGATATTTATAGTGAGTTTGGCGTCTTTAATTGCTTTTAAAGTAGTGGCTCCAAAGCCTGCAATTTTGGTATTATTTTGCAGAAAATCAGGAAAGTTTTCGAAGAGAGAACGGATATCAGCAGGACTAAAAAAAGCTATAATATCGTAGTTAACATTCGACAAATCAGAAAGATTACTAGACCCGATGCGGTAAAAGAAAGCTTCCTTGAAAACGATTTTACTCTTTTTCATGAATTTTTCAATATCTTGCTTACGCCAATCACTGCATGGGAATAGGTACTTATCCTTGGAATGATTTTTAAACAAGGGGAATAATTCTGTCTCGGTTCCTTTTCCTACAAAAACCTTACGTTTCCTAACTTGAATATACTTTGAAATATAATTACCGATACTTTCATTTACACAGAAATATTTAACATCAGGGTGCATTTCAATTTTCAATTCAGTACACATTCTAAAGAAATTGTCAACGGAATTTCTAGAATTTAAAATAATAGCTGTATAATCAAGGATATTTACCCTTTGTTGTCTGAACTCTTTATTGGGTATAGGCTGCACTTCAATAAATGGACGAAAGTCTATTTTACAACCATGTTTTTTAGCTAAGTCAAAGTAAGGTGACTTATCGCTTTCGGGTTTTGGTTGGCAAACGAGTATGCTTTTTATTTTGGTATTTTTCAAACGAAGTAATTATCTAAAATTTTAAACAACAGTAGCCAAGGCAAAATTTCTAGGGCGCAAAGATATATAAATAAATAGATTATTGGAAAGCGTAATGCGCTGATTGCCATAAAAAACATATGCAGGTTTCTGTAAATTACACCCATAAAAAAAATAGATACTAGGGTATAAAAGGTGGCGTTTCCTAAAAAAGTTTCTGAATTATATATATAAACAATACTCAACGGAAGCATCAACAAACTTAAAAAACCGTTTAATGAGATCGTATTTGTTATCAAGCCTTGTGAGAGGTGAGAAAAGTTCAATAACTCCCCTATCATCCATATTAAAATGAACTTTATTAAATAAACCCCCAACAATACAATTATGCTGCGCCACAAAATGCCATAAAAACTCAATTCCAATAACTCACTTCTACTTTGCAAGTAAAAAGCAATGATAATAGACAAAGTTAGAATAAATGTAATTGATAGTTGGATAATGATAGATAAAAAATTCGTTTTACTATCACTCCAAATCCTTTGGCTTAACTGACTATCAAATACAGATTGAATAAAAATGGTAAAATTCTTGGGGTTGGTTAATCGGTTGACAGAAATAAGAATAACTACAACTAGTAAAGAGATAAAATATGCCCTTTTATCATTGTTAGGGTGTTTTTTTATTTGCTTTAAATTGGGCGTATTTCTTGAAACTTGAAGCTGAAAAGCAACATTTACATTTCCATTATTCCCTATGCTTTCATAAGGCATAAAAAGTTGTCTTACTTGTTGCGGATTTAGCAGGGTGTCCAACAAACTAAAATTAGCATTATCCGAAACCAAAGAATCTTGAATTTGGATATTATTGCCCAAGGAATCCTGTCCAAAAGCAAAAATGGTCTGCAAACAAAGGCAAACTATCGTAATAGATATGTATAATAGTCGATTCAAAAACTTTTCAAAAGTAATTAATAAATCCGAAATGTATCTTGGCTGTGCGAAACTCTAATGGATTTTCAAATTGTTTTCCTGTTGCATAATACAAAGAGAATATACCTGATCCTGTTTCAATATTTAAACCAACACCTGCTCCCCAAGGTGTATCAGAAATTGTTGGCTTTCGTCCTTCATTTTTATACCAAGCACCATTCCAAAATAAAACAAAGTTGGAGTTCTGCTGGACAAGGTATCGCCATTCTATATTTAGAATTCCATATTGGCTTGCAAAAATACTTTGTTCATCAAAACCTCTTAGTGTTTTTAATCCACCAATGCGAAAAAGTTCATTAAAAAAAATGTTTGAAGATTGCAAATACCCTGTATTAAAGGATGTTTTAAGTACATTGTTTGAAAACAATTGAAAATACTTTTCGACACTGGCAATACATCTAATTTGAAAAACATTTAATTTAATTGAGTCATATAGATTATATGCATTTCCTTGATTATCGGTCACTCTAAGTATGTTTATAGTACTGTTCCGAATGATATTTTTCGTGCCTGCTGCAAAATCAATATCAAAAGCATAACCCTTTTTGGGGTTGATGAAATAATCCAATTTAGACTTACGAACAGCTATTCCATAAAAGTCAGATTGAATATCGTTAACACTAGGCAACTGCCTATTATTTTTAATATTCAAAGTATCAACTGATAGTAAAGTTGATTGTTGAAGACTGTAGTATACTTTTACATAATCGTTCCCTATAAATCGGTATTGCAGAGCAAAATCATTTTGAACATTTACAAATGCGGAATCATATTTTAAGATTTTCAAACCATAATCCAATCCCAATTTAGTACCCAAGAAATATGGATAATTAAACTTTAAATTTAGATCTTGGGAGTTACCTAAAAAACTTCTATAACTCAAATCAAAACTTTTACCACTTCCTAAAATATTTTGGAGTTTTAAATTAAAATCACCTGTCAAAACTAATTTGTTATTCTGAGAACTATTTGGCGCAATACCAATGATCCCATCAGCGGAACTGGCTTTCTTATTATCAAGATATAATAAGGGTCTTGCCTTGTTACCATAAAAGTAAATCGCAGGACTTTTCAGCACCTTTATATAAGCCAATTCATACAACCTTTGGTTAGCATTTTTTATTAATTTTTCATTGTATAATTCTCCTTGTTTAATACCCAAATAATTTTTCAAAAAAGTCTTAGAGATGTTGGCCTTTCCTATCACTTCAATGCTATCAAATAGAATCATTTTGTTTTTGACAATATTGATATGCGCTTTTAGTAAATCACTTTCCACTTCAATGGAATCTAAAAAAATCTGAGCAAAAGGAAATCCCTTTTCTTCAAGCAATGAAAGCAGTTTTTCTTGTTTAACAACCCAATCATTATAATCGAACTTCCTTTTATTGATTTGTTCAAAACCCACTTTATCAGCAAACCATTCAGCAGTATTATCGCTTTTCACAAAAATGACTTTAAATGAATTACCGGTATTGATTTGAAGCAAAAATGAATCTGATTGAAGTTTTAACAAATCTCCATTTGCAGCCAAATAGGATTGTTTGTTGAGTTGAATAAGAACATGATTCAATTCTTGTAATAATTGAAAAGTATCAGTTAATACAGGTTTAAATACTATATTATTAAAAGCCTTTTTATCTCCACTTTTTAGTTCAAGATTCAATTTAATTGCATTTTGAGCCAATGCATAAAACGCATTCGCCATAAAAATTACTATGTAAATACCTCGAATCAAATAAATGTTGGCTTTAATATATTTACTTCGCAAGAAATAAACTTAAACGCAAATATCATACTTTGTCTGGCATTTATATTCATATACCATTTTGCAGAGAGGCTTGTCATTATTGCAATTTTCATTTTAGCACCACCCATTCACACAAGCAAAGGGTGGTTGGTGCCATCTTAAAAGAAATTGAATTGCGAAAAAACTATTTACCATCAAATAAAATTGAAAGTATCTATTTTGGTGGTGGGACTCCTAGTATTTTATTTCAATCAGAATTGGATGCTATTTTTAATGAAATATACAAGTATTTTGATGTGGTAGAGGGTGCAGAAATAACATTAGAAGCCAATCCTGATGACTTGAATGCTGCTCGGCTTAAGGAACTAAAAAAATCCCCAATAAACAGATTAAGCATAGGCGTACAAAGTTTTAGAGATGAAGATTTGAAATGGATGAACAGAGCACACTCTGCCAAGGAAGCCATTGAATCAATTAAACTTGCCAAGCAAATTGGATTTAATAGTTTGAGCATCGATTTGATATACGGAACCCCCAATTTAAGTAATGAGGCATGGAAAGAAAACATTCTTCAAGGAATTGATTTAGGGGTGAATCACATAAGTAGTTACTGCTTAACAGTAGAAACAAAGACTGCACTTTCACATTTGATAGAAAAAGGTAAAATTGATCCATTAAGTGAAGAACAGGCCTCGCAACAATTTGATGTCTTGATTGAAACCCTAGAGCTGAATGCATTCGAGCAATACGAGATAAGTAATTTTGCGAAGGATGGAAAATACGCGGTTCATAATACCAACTATTGGATGAATAAACCTTATTTAGGGATTGGACCTTCGGCACATTCTTTCAATCAAACAGAAAGAAGTTGGAATATTGCCAACAATATACTGTTTGCAGAAGCAATAGAAAAAAACGAATTACCATTAGAAACTGAGCTACTGAGCATGGCCAATAAACTGAATGAATATGTAATGACTAGTCTTAGAACCAAGTGGGGTTGCAGTTTGGATTATATCGAAACAAATTTTGGGTACAAGTATGCAGAACAAATTGAACAACAAGCTTACCCTCATCTTTTAAAAAAACACTTAATAAAAGATGGTCAAACTTTATTTATAAGCAGAGAAGGCAAATTCTTTAGTGATGGAATCGCAAGCGATTTGTTTTTGTTGTAATCATTATAATAAGGCGCGATAAACGCGCCTCTACTTTTACAACTATTTCCTATTTATCACACCTGCCATAGGCTGTGCAGTTGGCATCACAATCATCTCGTTTATATTAACCCTAGCAGGGCGAGAAACTACATACCAAATGGCATCTGCAATATCTTCGGGTATAAGGTTATCATAGCCTTCGTAAACGGTTTTTGCTCGGTCTTCATCGCCATGAAAACGAACGATTGAAAACTCGGTTTCAACGGCACCTGGGTTGATAGAAGTAACTTTAATAGGAAATTTAGAAAACTCCAAGCGCATGGCTTTGCTCAAGGCATCAACAGCAAACTTTGTACTGCAATAAACATTGCCATTAGCATACACTTCTTTTCCTGCTATCGAGCCTATGTTAACTATATGCCCTTTTTTATTTTCGATAAGAATAGGAGCCAATGTTCTTGTTACATATAACAAGCCTTTGATATTGGTATCTATCATTTTTTCCCAATCATCAATATCTCCTTCATAAATAGTATTAAGACCGCTTGCAAGACCGGCATTGTTTACCAAAATATCTATTTGTTTCCATTGATTAGGCAAAGTATGAATAGCTGCTTCGACTTCTTTTCTATTGGTCACATCATAATTTTGGGTTAAAACAGCTATATTATACTTTGAGATGAGCCTATATCTTAAGGCTTCCAAACGCTCTTCCCTCCTACCTGTTATAATCAAATCAAAGCCCTCTGAAGCCAATTTTACAGCTGTTGCCTCGCCTATTCCTGAGGTAGCCCCAGTTATGTATGCAATTTTTTTATTCATAATTTATATAAATTATTTACTTTGCTAAGGTAATATTTAATTAGATATAAGGGAAAAGGGCTTAGGGAATAGTATAATAACATTAACACCTAAAAACATACATACATAAACACTTTTAAAACAGATGTCGTTTGAAGTAACCATATTAGGCAATAGCAGCGCCACACCAGCGCCCAACAGACACCCTTCGGCTCAGTATTTAAAAATATTGGACCACCATATTCTTATTGATTGTGGCGAGGGAACTCAAATGCAATTACAAGCATATAAAATCAAAAAATCTCGCATCAGTCAAATATTTATTAGTCATGTGCATGGCGACCATATTTTAGGGCTTCCAGGATTATTGCTTTCCATGAACTTGATGCGCAGAGAAACACCTATGCATATTTATGGCCCAAAGGAACTATTCGAAATGTTGGATGTGTTTTTTAAATATAGTGAAACAAAATTCAGTTTCGATATGCACTATCATACCGTAAACACTGAAAAAGAAGAAGTAATTTTTGAAAATATCTATTATAAAGTTACCACATTCCCTATTTACCATCGCATTCCATGTGTGGGCTTTAAATTCAGAGAGCGCAGTGTACTTAGAAAACTAAATGTAGAATCCTGCGAAAAATATAAAATCCCGTTTACTCATTTCAATGACATAAAAATGGGAAAAGATTTTGTGAGTAGCGATGGCAAAATTGTGATAAAAAACGATGAACTGACATTTGACCCAGGCATACCTATGAGTTATGCATATTGCAGCGATACCATTTATGACGAGCGTGTTATCAAAGCTGTGGAAGATGCAGACATACTTTACCACGAAGCAACTTTTATGCATGACAAACTTGAACGTGCTATAGAAACCATGCACACCACCGCCAAACAAGCGGGTATCATAGCCAGTAAAGCCCATGTAAAAAAACTCATCATAGGGCATTTTAGTGCTAGGTATGATGACCTACAACCTTTACTAGAAGAAGCCAAAACTGAGTTTCCTAATACCGAAATAGCCACCGAAGGAAAAGTGTTTGTGATTGAGTAGTTTTTCTGTTCACGGGTTGACAGTGTGCGCTTGACAGTTCGCGGTTCACGGTTCAGCGTTTTACAGTTCACCGAATTACCGTGAACCGAACCACTTTAGACTGCGTAACGTTTTACATTGAATTGATATTTATTTGTCACTACCCTCTTTTTTTTGTTCTTTCGCAAGGATGCAAACATTTACACCACAAAACTGGAAAGACTACGAACTCATTGATTGCGGAGATTTTGAAAAGCTAGAAAGATTTGGCAAGTTAACCCTTCGTAGACCTGAGCCTCAAGCCCTCTGGAACAAAGTGATGAGCGATGCCGAGTGGAACAAGTTAGCAGATATCACCTTTAAGCAAAAAGGCAGTCATAGCGGTGAATGGCAGAAAAAACTAAAAAACCAAGGGGACAAATGGAAAATTGCATACGGAAACAATGATTTTGATATAAAATTTAATCTTTCACTTACATCTTTTAAGCATGTTGGCATATTTCCAGAACAAGCCGACAATTGGGATTACATATACAACAATCTAAGAAAAGTAAAAGGAGAGCAACCTCGATTCTTAAATCTGTTTGCTTATACGGGTGGTGCATCATTGGCTGCTAAAGCAGCCGGAGCGGATGTTACCCATGTAGATAGTATTAAGCAAGTTATCAATTGGAGTCGCGAAAACATGGAACTTTCAGGCTTAGATAATATCAGATGGGTGGTAGAAGATGCGATGAAGTTTGTGAAGCGTGAAGTAAAACGCGGAAAAACATATCATGGTATTGTATTAGACCCTCCTGCTTATGGTATTGGAGCCAATGGCGAACGTTGGCAATTGGAGCAATGCATCAATGAAATCCTCAGCGATGTTGCTCAAATCTTAGATCTAAAGCAGCATTTTATTATTTTAAATGTGTATTCAATGGGTTTGAGTGCCTTATTGATACAAAATTTAATCAACAGAAATTTCAAAGAATCTCAAGAATTGGAGAATGGTGAATTATATCTACAAGCTAAATCGGGAGTGACTTTACCATTGGGGATTCTTGCTAGATATAGCAAAGGCTTGAAGTAATAAGGCATAAAAAAAGTGGGTTAAAACCCACTTCCTTCAATTTATATTTTGTATTTCTTTTTGATTTGAAAGAAGTAACTTCTACTAATTTCAAATGGTTTATCAATACCTTTTAAGTACAATCTTCCTGTATCATTTGTCCATTTCTCAATTTTCAACACATTCATCAAATTGGCAATGGTAGAGCGGTGAATTTGTATGAAAGTATCATGAGGTAGTTTGTTATCCCAATTTTTGATAGAATTATAGGTAATACTTAGTTTACCATCACTCAAGAATATCTTGGTATAGTTGCCAAAAGCTTCGATATAGTTAATATCTTTAACCTTAATGAAATTCATTTTATTATCAAAAGATAACAAGATGATTTGATCCGCCTCGAAACGTTCGTTATTTTCGGTTAAAGGGCTGTTAACTTCATTTTCAACTTGTTTAGGTGCCACTTCATCGTTTGTAAGTCTTTCAATGGCTTTTTTTATCCTTTCAGTGCTGATAGGTTTCAAGATATAATCTATGGCATTTAGTTCAAATGCTTTGATTGCAAAATCAGGATGAGAAGTAATAAAGATAATTTTAGGGACATGATTTACTTGACTCAATAAATCAATGGAGGTAAGACCGTTTAAGTCAATATCCAAAAAAACTAAATCAGGTTTGGCACTGTTAATTAACTCTTTGGCAGAGTCAAAATCAGATGCTTCTCCAATCAAATCAATGTGTGGAAACTGCTCCAAAACCTTTTTCAAGGTTATACGCATTAATTCAACATCATCAACTAATATGGCTCTAATTTTATCTTTCATTGTTTTAAATTTTATTCTATATTTTTTCAATATTAATAAATAGCAAGCTATATATTAATAAAATTGTGTAAAGTTTAACTTATTAAACATATTTTTCGATATGTAAATTATATTTTGTTAAAACCAGTTACTCATTTTCTAGCTCTTCCATTGCATTAAAACTGCCAATTTCGGGTCTCATCTGAGGGAAAAGTAACACATCTTGTATGGAATGAGAATTGGTCATTAACATACACAACCTATCAATACCTATCCCAATGCCAGCAGTAGGAGGCATGCCATATTCTAAAGCACGTAAGAAGTCGTTGTCAATAAACATGGCTTCATCATCACCTCTTTCCATCAATTTTACCTGGTCCTCAAATCTTTCTCTTTGGTCAATCGGATCGTTTAACTCGCTGTAAGCATTTGCAATTTCCTTACCATTAACCATCAATTCAAATCTCTCTACGAGTCCTTCTTCACTTCTATGTTTTTTAGTTAATGGAGATAATTCAACAGGGTAATCGGTGATAAATGTTGGTTGAATAAAATTCCCCTCACATTTAGCACCAAAAATTTCATCAATCAATTTACCTTTACCCATGCTTGGTTTGGTCTCAATATGCAATTTATGGCAAACATCTCTCAATTCAGTTTCGTTCATTTGACTTACATCAAATCCTGTAAATTCATAAATTGCATGAAAAATTGGTACTCTTTTGAAAGGGGCTTTGAAATTTATTTTATTTTCACCTACCTGCAATTCTGAATTTCCATGCATGGCAATTGCTGTTTTCTCAAGCAGCTGCTCAGTAAAATCCATCATCCAAAGGTAGTCTTTGTAGGCCACATAAAATTCTAGGATTGTAAATTCTGGATTATGAGTTCTATCCATTCCTTCATTTCTAAAGTTTCTGCTGAATTCATAAACAAAATCAAAACCACCAACAATCAACCTTTTTAAATACAATTCATTAGCAATTCTTAAGTAAAATGGAACATCCAAAGCATTGTGATGGGTAATAAATGGCTTGGCAGCAGCACCACCTGGAATGTTTTGAAGCACAGGGGTATCAACTTCTAATGCACCATTATTGTTTAAAAAATCACGAATGGTTTTTATCATTAATGAACGTTTAACAAACGTATCCTTAACTTGGGGATTGATAATTAAATCTGCGTATCTTTGGCGGTAACGAAACTCAGGGTCGGTCACAGCATCAAAAGTTTCACCTTCCTTTTCCTTGACGATTGGGAGGGGTTTCAGAGATTTGCATAGGACAATAAGGTTTTTGGCATGTAAGGAAATTTCACCTGTTTTAGTAGTGAACATATACCCCTCAACACCTACAATATCGCCAATATCCAATAATTTTTTAAAAACCACATCGTACATGGTTTTATCGTCATTTGGACAAATATCATCCCTACGAACATAAACCTGTATACGAGCTACAGAATCTTGAATAACTGCAAAACAAGCCTTACCCATATCCCTTACGCTCATAATTCTACCCGCAACCTTCACATTCTTAAGAGACTCATCATCTATGTTAGTAGCATATTTTTCACGAGCCTCAATAGAGGTATGGCTAACCGCAAACAATTCTGCTGGATATGGATTAATTCCTAACTTTATAAGTTCGTGTAATTTCTCCCTTCGTATTAATTCTTGTTCGCTTAAATTCGTCATTTCAATTTTAAAAAGTCTGCGAAAGTAAAAAAGCCATTCCATATTTTTATGGAATGGCCTAATTAAGTGATAATTTATTTTAATAAAGTTTTGAACTATTTCGGTAACCTTGTACGTTTTTATACCAACCTTGGTATTGGGTTCCACCAGATTGAGCCCATGCAGCAAACTTTAAATGTCCATTAATGATTGCTTCTCTTTCAAGCGGGTAAGTAAAGGTTTCAGGAATATTAATGGCAAATGGCAAATTATTAGATGTTTTATAATACCTTCCAGTGGCTGGATCTGAATCATCTGCATTAGTTCCCAAAACAGATTTGTCAACCAATTCGGATGGTGCCATATCTGGAAGATGAACCTCAAAACCACGTCCTTTGCCAGCCTCATCAACAAAAATAAATGGATTAAACGAACTAAGCGAGAAATCTTGTGGCTTTTCGAAAGTCATAGATACTGTAATTGTATCGGTCACTTGTGGGCTAGTTCCAGGTTTGGTATTATAGTTATCAATTATCTCTTTTGAATTCGCAAACACATTAACAATCGCTTTTGTGGCATCAGCTTGCAATCCCAATCCTCCTTTTATACTTGAAATGTCACTACTGTTTATTGGTAACTCTACAGAAAAAGCATTTTTCAAAATTCCTCCAGCAGCACGGAGTTTATATTTACCATCCAAACTCACCATTTCGTTTTTAGCATTAAGCACTCCACTGTATTGGTAAGCCACCACCACATCATTCAAATCGTAATCACCCTTGCTAGGCCATAAGTCTTCAAAAGCTACATTTGCATATGCTTTTGCTGAGGGATAATAAACATTAAATGCTCTATCTGGATCATTAGGATATTCATCAAAAACATTTAAAACACCATCTCCATCATTATCACTTCCAGAAGAAGGTGTTGTTGGTATTACATTGGTTTTATCAATTGACTCAACTGGGTCTGTACTAACAGAAATAATACAATCATTAAAATCATTATCGCTAGCATTGTTTTCTCTCTTTTCATCTTCAAAGCCAATCACAAATTTCTCAGTTGGGTCGTCATATAATAATGCAACATGTTCTTTCTCTGACGAATTTATTTCAGGGTTAAACTTGCTGAAGGTATAGAAAAATTTTGAGTTTGATTTTACACTATTTCCATCCCAGCCATCTTGAGCTAGAGCAAAACCAATTGATGTATCTGGACCAATACTTCCTATGTATACTTTATTACCCGTTTCTAAACCACCACCGCTTCCATCATATGAAGTATTAGGGAAAATGGCTATTAAAGCCTCAATTTCACTTGCATATTTTGGAGGGTTATTAGTAGGATATTTAAAGTAAAACAAACCATTTTTATAAGCAGACCCTTCGTGAATAAATGTTACCCAAATGTCACATAATGCTGTCATTTTTAAATTTTTTTCTGAGCTAGATGCTAGATATTCTGGATGACTTATGGGAACCTGACTATTCTCGGGTAAAGCTGCGTTAACATCAGCTAAAAACTTATTTGTTTCATCCTCGTCTTTACTTTCCAAATATTCAGGTACGCCACCATCTTCACCTTTGGAATAGTCTCCTAATCTATAAGATAATGGAGAAGCAGCTTTTGCTAAATTAAATGATTTAGGAAGATTTTTTTGTTCAACTGTGCGAACCAATTGAGGATTTTTACCACCAATTTTTGCAGAAACTCTTCCATTGTTTACAGGAATTAATATATTGTTTACAATACCAATATAATCGGTGTTAATTACGACTTCTTTCAAATAGGTTGGCATATTATACTTAATATCCAAAACACCTGAAGCATTGGTAGCACCCGTAGCAATAATTTTGCCACCATTCTCTGGACTATCATCCATGATATCAACCCTGACGCCCTTTAAGGCATCATCGTTGTTTGATAAAAGTGTAATGTTAAGATTTACATCCTCTGAGGTTTTATAATTAAAACTTTTGGGAACCACCATTTCTTCCATGGTTTTAGGATTCGGGTTTACAACTACTGATTGTTCAGTTTGTTTAATGTCTTTGCTACACGAACCTAAAAGTAGGGTTAAGGAAAGCATTGAAATTGCTATTTTTTTCATATATTGAGTTTATTATATTTTCTTTTCACCAACTATTTGCACATTACATACCACTAATATAACTACCTCATTATCTATTAAATAAGAAAAATTGGCGTTTAAAAATACTCCCAATTTAAAACTATTTTCCCATTTTAGACAAAGAACTTATGCCTGCTTTTGCCTTTTGTTCAATACTGTACTTATATTGGTAGTTTTTATAAGTAAATACTTGATTGTAATGACTTACAGCTAAATCTTTTCTACCTAGCTTATCGTAAATTGTACCCAATTGTAAGTGAGAATTTGGAGCAAAATAAACATTTAGCAATGACCCTAATTTTATAACTAACATATAGTTATCAATAGCCTTTTGGAATTTATTGGTTTCTTGACAAATTTTCGCCAATCGATAATAATACTCGATACGCTCTAAATCGCTAATATTTTTATTATTAAAACTTAACAATTCCTGCTCTGCTAAACCATAAAATCCCCCATCTGTTAATAACCTCGTTTTTAATAAAATTGAATTAGGGAGCTTATCAAGTCCTCCTTGTGATGGCAAAGTTGGCCATTGTTTGTTGCTTTCCTTATATTTTTTTGACATACTTGCATACAAATAATACTCGCTTGTATCTCCCCTGAGAAAATAACACCATGCTAACTTATTATAAGCCTCTTCGTATAGATTTTTATTAGGACAAAGACTTACAAATTTTTTAAGATAATAGGCTGCATCCTCATCTAATCGGGTTAATTTCATGCTACCCAACAGATAATCGGTAAAGTAAAAATTGGTATAATCTTTTGTATGGGGTTTTACTAAGAGGTTTCTAATACCCTCATCTGTCATATCGCATTTTTGAGCTACAAATGCCCTAATGCAAGCACTCATTAAATTGGTTTCATAGTCGGAGGTATATTTATCAGTAAGTTTCCAATTGTTAAGTTTATTTCTTTCGAAATTTACTTGCAGTAAACAATACAAATTTTTTGCACTTTGCAATTCAATTGATAATTGGTGAGAATTTGCGCTGCTTGCTATAAATTTCCTAATCAATCCCATCCCTTCTTCATAATTTCCGTTTAAACCAACAATGCTAGCAATCCATTTATAACCATCTGGGATGATACCTATGATGACTTTCAGAATTCCCATATCTTTATGGTTAAGCACAAAATTGGGATACAAACTTGCATTTTTTTCTAAAAGTTGAAATGCCGACCTAAAATCCATGGCAGCTGACAAATAATCTCCATTTTGACTTTTAACAAAAGCCCATTGAAGATGAACATCTGCTTGGGCATATAAAAAATAAGGACTTGGATTTGTTTTTCTTGATAGGATTGTAAGCCTTACATCTCTATTCGGTAAAAGCTTTTCATATTCATCTTTATTTTGGGATGAAATTATCCTGTAAATATCAATATAATTTTCTATGAAGATAGCAGCTCGATTGTTAGGATTATCTTTTTTCTCAGCATCTATTAGAGCTTGGCCATTTTTCAATTGGAGCCTCGAAATATAATTCTGCGCCTCAAGTAATCGGCCATTGATGACAAAATCAGCCTTAGAAACTAAAGTGAAAAGTGTAAGAAATATACAGATTAAGACTTCACGCATTTAATACAAATTTGAACATAAATTAATCAATCACAAGCAAAGCCATCCTTTATTATACCAACAATATGTCCATATCTTTAAGCCATTTTATCTAAAATACATGAGCAGGATTTCTATACCCCAAAAAATTATGGTACCAATTGGTATACTGCAAACCTACTGATTGAGCCCATGGCGCAAATTTCAGATATGCATTTATGATAGCTTGCCCCTCTGCAGGGTAATCAAATTTTTCAGGTATATTGATAGCAAAAGGCAAATTGTTGCTTGTTTTATAATACCTACCTATTAAAGGCTTGGAATCATCAGAAGAAGTTCCAAAAACAGCCATATTAGCCAACTCTGTTGGGGCATGGTTAGGAAGATGAACCTCATATCCTCTGCCTTTGCCAACTTCATTAACATATATAAATGGATTAAATTCACTAAGCATTAAACTTTGTGGAATATTGAACAAAATGGAAAATGAAACGGTATCTGTTTGAACAACTGCTACTCCCGGCTTGGTATTGTAACTAGAAATAATATCCTTAGTATTATCAAAAACCTTCACAATGGTTTTTGTGGTATTAGGGTCTAAAACCACACCAGAACTGGCACTGAAGGCAGAAATAATATTTCTATTGGCAGGCAATTCTACAGCAAATGAATTATGAAAAACTCCTCCTGCCGCACGAAGTTTATAGCGGGCGGACATATTCACTACTTTGTTGTTTGCATTAACAGCCGCAAAATATTGATATGCTACCACCACATCATTCAAATCATGATCACCTTTACTCGGCCACAAATCTTCAAAAGCTACATTGGCAAATATTGAACTATTTGGATAATAAACATTGTAGGCCCTTAAAGGATCGTTAGGATAATCATCAAATGCATTTAATACGCCATCACCGTCATTATCTATTCCTGTAGAGGGGTCAGTAATTTCAATTCCTGAAGTATCTATAGCCCTATAAGGTGTAGAAGTAGCGTATACAATACAATCATTAAAGTCATCATCAGTGCCACCTTCACGGTCCAAGTCTTCAAAACCAATCAAAAACCTTTGTGTCGGGTTATCGAATAAAAAAGCAACATGGTCTCTTTTGTTTGGGTTAGCCTCTGGATTTAATTCTTTGATTGAATAATAAAATGTGCTTGTAGTGGTCACATCAGTATAATTCCAACCATTAGATGCCAAGGCAAATCCTATGGAAGTATCAGCACCTACTCTACCTATATACACCTTATCACCAATAGCCAAACCTCCACCACTACCTGCATAGGATACATTTGGGAACACTGCAATTAATGAATCTATCTGACTTGCATTTGTTGGCTTGTTATTGGTTGGGTATTTAAAAAAGAACAATGAATTACTATAACCTGCGCCTTCATGCACAAAAGTTAACCAAATATCACACAATTCAGTCAAAACAAGGTTTTTCTCTAAATTAGGGGCAAGGTATTGTGGGTGATGGTTCATCACAATTAAATTTTCGGGTAATGAATTATTGACATCCGCTAAAAATTGACCTGAAACCACATCTCTAGGGAAGGTGAAATAATTAGGCACGCCACCATCCATGCCTTTGCTAAATGTCCCTAGCCTATATGATAAGCGACTGAATGATTTCCCCAAAAATCTTTGTGTGCCTTTATTTTTACTTATAACCGTTTGATGCAATTCTGGATTTTTACCACCAATATTAGCAAAGACTTTTCCATTACTCACAGGAATAATAATATTGTTTACTAACCCTATATAGTCTGTATTTATAACCACTTCATTTAAGTAGCTCGGAATATAATAATTTCCCTCAAGTACCCCTGAAGAATTGGTTACTCCAGTTGCAAGAATCTTCCCGCCATTTTCAGGACTATTATCCATCACATCCACACGCACACCTCTTAAAGGGTTGTCATTATTAGCCAGAAGGGTAATATTAAAATTAAGGCCATCTGAAGTATTGTAATGAAAACCAGCAGGCACATTCATTTCATCCATGTATTTCGGGTCTGGATTTAGGCCAATTGGCTTTAGCCCTTCTCCAGGTTTTACTTGCCTAATGCAAGAACTTAAAACAATTATAGCGGCAAAAATGCAAATTACTATTCTACTCATCATACTGTAATCTAGTGTCAGTTTTTTCGAATAGAGCAAATCTAAATCATTAAGTGTGTCACTAATTATAGTTGTAGCGATGTTATCCCATAGATTTGTGAATAGTTTTTTTTATAAAACAGAAAACCCCGACTTATCGGGGTTTTCTGTTTTATAAAAATTTTTATCTTAGTTCATTTCTTGTTGAACCTCACTGGCTAAATCCGTGTCAACGATTACGCGTCCACAGTTTTCGCAAACTATAATTTTTTTACGCTGTTTGATATCCGCCTGACGTTGAGGAGGAATACCTGCAAAGCAACCGCCACAGCTATCTCTAATAACAACCGCTACGCCAATACCATTTTTAACACTTTTTCTAATTCTGTCGTAAGAAGTGGCAAGTCGCTGATCGGCTACATCTGCAGCTTTGTCGCGTTGTTTCATATATGAAGCCTCTTCTTTTTCAGTTTCTGCTGTAATGGTAACTAATTCTCCTTTTTTGGAATTTAGGTCTAATTTTCGACCCTCAAGCTCTGCCGCAAGGGTTTCAACAGTTTTTTTCTTTTGTTCGATATCAAAATTCGCATTTTTGATGCGCTTGTCGGCAGCTTGTTGCTCAAGACCAGTCATTTCAATTTCTTTATTCAAAGCTTCATATTCGCGGTTATTTTTAACCGATTCCAATTGCTTCTCATATTTTTTTCCTAAAGCCTTAGCCTCTTGAATCTTGATTTTATTGTTGCTTATGCTCTCTTCCAGCTTTTTGATATCCGCACTCATATTGCTTAAGCGGGTTTCCATACCAATAATTTCATCTTCTAAATCAGATACTTCCATCGGAAGTTCTCCACGCAAAGCGTGAAGCTTATCTATTTTAGTATCAATGATTTGTAATTTGAAAAGTGCTTTCAGTTTTTGTTCGATGCTTACTTCGCTTGCTACTGCCATATTTTAATAATAATAATTAACAGGGTTTGTATTTGTTTTAGATAAAAGGACGGCAAATGTATGAAATTTTTTGAGAATCAACTCACTTAAAAGCTCTTTGGTAAATTTTTCACTCTCATAGTGCCCAATATCAGCAATCATAAGCTTTTTCTCGGCATCAAAAAATTCGTGATATTTGAAATCAGCAGTCACAAAAGCATCAGCACCTTGCCAAATGGCATTTTTGAGTAAAAAACTTCCTGCACCACCGCAAACAGCTACTCTTTTAATATTTTTTGACAAGGAAGTGAAACGAATAATTTCTAAATCCATACTATTTTTCAAATGTTTAAGGAATTCTTCAGGACGCATTTCCGTCTCTAATTCACCTACCAAACCTGCACCGGTTTTTTCATAAAAATTTTCAATAGGGTATATATCATAAGCCACCTCCTCATATGGATGAACTTTTACCAGGGCTGCTAAAATTTGTGTTTGTAAAAAAGCTGGGAAAATGGTTTCTAAACGAAGTTCCTGTTCTTGGTGTTGTTTATCAATCTCACCAACAAAAGGTTTGGCATCACCAGAAGCTTTGAATGAACCAATTCCACTTGCTGCAAAACTACATTCACTATAATTTCCAATATGCCCGGCACCTGCATCAAAAATGGCTTGTTTCACTTTTTCTGCAAATTCAACTGGGATAAAAGTTACCAACTTTTTAAGCAAGTTGGGTTTTGGGGCTAATATATTCGTTCTAAGAAGTCCTAGTTTATCTGCAATTCTTTTGTTTACACCTTCGTACACATTATCTAAATTGGTATGAATGGCATAGATAGCTATATCGTTCTTGATGGCTTTAATAACTGTTCTTTCAACATAGTTTTTGCCATTGATTTTTTTTAATCCTCCAAACACAATGGGATGATGAGCAACAATGAGGTTGCAATTGTTAGCGATAGCTTCATCCACCACTTCCTCAATACAATCAAGTGAAATCAAAACACCTGATATTTCCATATCGGCATTACCTACAATAAGTCCTGCATTGTCGTATGATTCTTGAAGGTCTGATGGGGCAATGGTTTCAAGATAACTTGTAATTTCTTTTATCTTCATTTTGCTTATTTCTTTCGTGCAAACAAATACTCTGCAAAACCAGTGAT
>CANHJJ010000005.1 GCA_947460565.1 Bacteroidota bacterium | reverse complement strand
TATCAAGACACAAAAGATACAAAACGGGCAACGAAAAACAGTAAGACAATGAAGAAAATACTTTTAATTTTAACTGTTACAACATTGATAGCAGCGTTCGGGCAAAGAACTTTTTTCTTGGGGATAGAAAAATCAAAAGCCCAACAAAGAATTCAAACTACTGACATATTAAAGATCGAACAAGCCAAATTCATTGCACCTGCGGACACTACCGCAAAAGTAAAATCAACAACAAAGACTATAACGGAAGACCCTTTTCAAATTGCAGTTGACGAAATGACTGAAATGCTAAATGGAACTAAACCATTGAGTTTTAAACGTGCAGTATTCTTGACAGAAAACGCATACTATGGAGGTAGCCTTGACTGGACAGAGTTTTGTAACGAAATAGACCAAGTAAAAAATAAAATCAATCAAATGATTGTTGCTAAAAAATTGCAAAGTTTCAAGACTGCTGGAAATTGGGCAATCTTTACCTACTTGACAGACAGCATTCCAGAAAATAATTTTCATCCTTACACATACGACCTTGAAAATTTTATGGGCGACAAGGATTATGAAAGTTTTATGGTTTCTTCATTATTAAAGACCAAGAAAGGCAATTGTCACTCATTACCGTTCCTTTATAAAATACTAGCAGGCGAAGTGAATGTTGAAGCGTTTATTACTACAGCTCCAATGCACGTTTTCATTAAGCATAAAGACGAGCAAGGAAAATGGTGGAACTTAGAATTAACGAGCGGAACTTTTTCAAGAACAAGTTTTATTATGGAGAGTTTTAACGTTTCTGACGCAGGAATGGAAAGCGGACTTTATATGAAACCATTATCAGACAAAGAAAGCGTTGCACTTTGCATAAACGACCTTTTAGTATATTATGAAAAGAAAACAGGAATTTACTATGACTATTTTGTTTATAAAGCATTCACAAATGGACTTAAAGTCTACCCAAACAGCTTATTGCAACTTTCAAAATTTGATTACCAAAAACATAATCTTGACAAAGCAATGGAAAAGAAAGGGCTAAAAGAATACAGCAAAATAAAACATTATCCAGCCCTTGTTAAACTTGAAAAAGAAATGAAAATAACCAAAGATTACATTGCTAAAATCGGTTATAGTTCCCTGACGCCCGAACAATACCGGGAAAAAGTAATGCAAATTAAAAATGAATTAACCCAAACAAAAAAATAATAAATTTGATAATTTCTAATTCAACCAAAATGAAATCAGCAATAAAAATCTTTTTAGTAGTTGTGTCTCTCGCCACAACTACTAATATCACCATTGCTCAAACGCCTTATGACGCTTTTACACCAAATAGTAAAAAGAAAGAAATGTTGAAGTTGCCCAATGTGAAATTTACAGTAACAGGTAAAGATTCGGGCTACATCATTTTCGATAAGGATAACCATTCACTAACATATTATTCTAAAAATGACAGTCTGTATGGCGTTTATGCATTAGCTCCTAATAATTACAAGTGGCTTAGTGTTGACTCCGAAGCCAAGAAATACCCTTCACATAGCCCATATAATTTTGTTATCAATAATCCTTTGAATGCGATTGACCCTGATGGTAGAGATGTTGTTTTTCTAATTGACAAGCAGGGTGCAGGTGGAAATGGTCATATGGCAATGTTATTTCAAGATGCCAAAGGCAATTGGTATCATTTTTCACAGGGTGCAGCAGAGCAAGGAGGCACTTCTGGAATGGCATCAAATAGCGCTTATGTTGGTGGTATTATGATTCAGCCTATGATAATGAAAAACGATGCTGGTGATATCGTTCAAATGACAAAAGAGCAAGCAATTGCAATGGTTAATTCTGGCAGAGTTGACGGAAATGCCTATGATGAAAATATAACTCTTAAAACAACTAACAAACAAGACGCCCAGATTACCGCTAATGCTACCAACTTACAACAGGCATATCAAAATGGAACTGAGCAATACAGATTAATGTCCAATAATTGCGTTGATGCTGTTCAAGATGCTGTTCAAGGAGACAAAGGAATAAAAACAGGCATAACACTTCCGAGTGATGCTACAACACCTAAACCAAATAGCTATTATGATTTGCTTAAAAACTCTGTTCCTTGGCTTAATGGTGATTTAAAACTTGTATATCCACAATCAGGTTTAGACAATTTTCAGCCCAAACCAATTGTCATTCCTAATTTACAAACGACACCTCCTGTAGGAGGTGGTAATTAAAACAACTATGAAAAGAAAAATTATCATAACAATTATTGTTGTTTTAATAGTAATCATATTCTACTATATATACGAAATGTATCCTTTTGCAAAGGGAGTTCAAAATGAGGCTAAAAAAAGAATGGAGTTCCTTCACAATAAGGCTAAGAGCGCTGATAGCATTTACTTTATTCAAGTTCCCTGAAGATGCCGCCTGCAATATGATAATCTGTCAAACGGAATTTGTAATCCCGAACTTCTTAACCATCTAATTTTAATCCTGTTCTGATAATTAACTAAAAAAAAGGAATATTACCGAAAATCCTATAAAGAGTAGGTAAAAAAATAACTATGAAAGCATATACTTTAAAAATGAAAAAAGACACTAAGGAGTATCATTTATTTGAAGGTGATTTCACACCAGATGGTTGTAACTCTCCGAGCCTTTCAATCTGTGAGAAAATGAAAAAGAGTGATAGTGAAAAAAATGTATTTACTTGTTTGGATGAAAATGAAGCTAGAATTGAATGTGCTAATGAAGGTAGAAAAGTTTGTGGTATTTGTGTGAGTCATCTATATACTACATATTAAGCTAAAAGGCCTTAAATTCTTTTTTAAAAAAATAACAATTCAATTAAACCATAATACCGAAAATCCAATAAAGAGTAAGTGAATAATAATAAAATTATGTTTGATTTAGGTTGTTCAGAAATATTAGTTCTACTAATTATATTAATACTATTCATGCTTTTACCCTTCTCATTAGGGTATTTCGTAGGTCTAACTAAAGGTAGAAAAGAGAAAATTTGGGATTAATGCATCAGAATAGATATGATCCGTAAGCATAACACAAATCGCCATGGTAATACTTGGTCGCTAGAACAAATCGGGGATGTATGGTCGAAAGGTAAAATAATCGACAATTATTCTCCTGAGCTATGGCGAAGGGATGAGTGTGGTTACGTGATGAAATTTTCTGAGCATGGAAATAGAAATTCTGAATATGGATGGGAAATAGATCATATTAATCCAGTAGCAAATGGTGGTGGAGATGAGTTAGCAAATTTACAGCCACTCTGCTGGGAAAATAATGCAAAGAAAAGTGACCAACTCAATTGGAATTGTAAATAAATTTATAAACCTCATTATGAAAATATTTTCACAAAATAAAGATATAGATAATATTTCAGTAAAAGATTAAGATTAAATGGCATCAAAAACAGTAGAATACAATGAAGTTTCTGGCTCACCAAATAATGTTATTGAAACTTTAAATAGAAAAATTGGACAGTACAAAGCTAACTATACTAAAATAAAGATTGGTATAACTGGTAGAAATCCACAACATAGATTTAATGAACATTTAAAAAATATCAATTGGACTAGAATGGTGGTCATTTATGAAACATCATCACACAATTTTGCTAATACCATTGAAAACTGGTTGGTAGATCAACATTTTGACGAACTATTAAATCAAAAACAAGGCGGAGGTTCAGAGCTTTCATATGATGGCCAAAACTACGTTTATGTGCTTATGAAGTAAAAAATTAACCCTAAGGAGTAATACCGAAAATCCTAAAAAGAGTAGGTGGAGGAAAGTTGTAAGATGAAAAAAAACTATACACAAAGGCTTGATAAACTTAAGGAAAGACGACTTGACGATATATTCCAAAAGGCTATTTTATCGGAATCGTTTTCAGACATCAGTATTAGTGAAAGTGTAAAATATGCACTTGAATCCATGAGTCCAATAGATCCAAGTTACACTGAAAACACCTACTTGGCTTCTGAAAACATTAGGAATAACTTAACTAAAGGATTAAACAATAAGGGTCTAACCGTTGAGTATCGTCACCAAGGATCTGTTGAAACAGGGACACATATCAAGCTGCATAGCGATATTGACATACTTGTGTTTACCCAAAAATATCATAATGTGGAACCTCCATTAACACCATTAAGTCCTTACCAAGGTGATGCTTTGGCTGATTTAAAAGAATTGAGAAATGAGTGTTACAACGTCCTTAATTCAACTTATAATCAAGTGGACAATTCTAAGGCTAAATCAATTCAAGTCTTTCCAACTAACCCAAAAAGAAAGGTTGATATTGTTCCAGCAAATTGGGTAAATACACAAGACTATCAAACAACTACCAACGAGAAGTATCGTGGTATTCACATTTACGATAAAGACAACCATTTAAGACAAAAGGACTTCCCTTTTATGCATATTGCTAATGTCAAGTCAAAGAACGCAATAGTCAATGGTGGACTTGCTAAATTGGTTAGACTTTTAAAAACACTCAAAGTTGATGCAGAATATGAAATCGACCTATCAAGTTTTGAGATTACAAGTATTGTATACAATATGGAAAATCACGCATTGAACAAATCCAAACATCAAGAATTACTGTTGCTAAACGAAGGTTCTAGACAGCTTGATAAGGTTATCACTGATAAATTATATAGAGATAGCTTAATGTCTCCAAATGGTAAAGAAAGTGTCTTTGGAACAAGTGAAACAAAAATCGTTGAGCTGAAAAAGTTAAAACTTGAACTTGACGAACTCATTGAAGACATTACAGAAGAACTTGGAAAGCAATTTAAACGCATTGATGAAAACATAATCTACGGCTAATGAAAACAAGAATATTTATTGGTTCTTCAAAAGAAGGACTTGAAATTGCCGAATATATAAAGTCGCAACTTATGACAAAATATGAATGTTACTTGTGGACTGATGATATCTTCAAATTTAACGAGAGCTTTCTATACACATTGTTGAAAGAAGCTAGTTTATTTGACTTTGGAATTCTTGTTGCCACCAAAGACGATTTTTCAACAATTAGAGATAAGTCATTCGACACCCCAAGAGACAATGTAATTTTTGAATTCGGTCTGTTTCTTGGTCGGATTGGCTCTTCACGTGCCTTTGTTATTCAAGAAAGCGGTGCTAAACTTCCAACAGACCTACTTGGAATTACTGTTCCACAATTTGAAAAAACTATTCCTCTTTCCAATTCAAAAAGCTTGAATGATGAAATTGCGAGAATATCGAAAACAATTGATGAGAAAATCACACTTGGAGAATTAGGACTATTACCTTCTACTGTCCTTGCCATTGGATATTTTTACAATTTTGTTTCTATTGTTTGCGAATCAATACACTCAAAATCTGACATTACAGTTGATGATTCAATATTCAAAAATTTTGAACTAAACATAGTAATACCGAAAGATCTTGATGCAGATATAAAGAAACGAGCTACTGTATATTTTAAGTCCAAAACTTTGAAAGAAATTCAATTTGAAACTTTGAGCAGAAATTTTCCGGTTTTTGTAACCTATGACAATGAAAGCAAGGATATTTTGAAACTGTATGATATGCCAACAACTTTAGGCGGTATTGACAAAGCAATTGAAATGTTTATGCGTAAAGGACATATTGGAAAGACTTCACAACAGAAACTCCTTGAAGAAAGAGAGTTAAGAAATTTCCAAACGACACTTCAAAGTCTTGTTGACAATGACGCATTTTGTAAAAACATTGTGAAAATTATTCAAGAATAGTAATAAAGTTCTAAGGAAAATCAACTATTAACAATTAGAGTTCATTAAGATTTTTGCTCTGGGTTGGTGTCACTAACAATCCTTTGAAAATCTCAAATTAACTCAATGGAGTAAAACCGAAAATCCATTAAAGAGTAGGTAGCAAATGATAACTAAGAAATAAAATGGAAAATATTAATAGAGGTTCTACTTGGAAAAAATGGGATTTGCATTTTCATACTCCTTCTTCTTATGATTACAAAGACAAATCGGTTACAAATGAAAAAATTATTGAAATACTTTTAGAAAAAGAAATTTCTGTAATTGCTATAACGGATCATCATGTTATTGACGTCAAAAGAATAGTCGAATTACAAAAAATTGGAAGTCAAAAAGGAGTTACAGTAATACCTGGGATTGAATTTAGGGCAGAACTTGGAGGGAGTGATTCAATTCATTTTATTGGGTTATTCTCTGAAAAATTTAGTGAGCAAGAATTAAATGATATTTGGGTTAAACTACAATCAACTTGTAAAATTACTGTAACTGATGTTCAAGATATAGGAGGTGACGCTAATGTACAATGCGACTCTAAAGAAACATCTAACTTAATACACGAATTAGGAGGATTAGTTACCGTTCATGCTGGGAGTAAAGCTAATACTTTTGAAAACATAACTAATTCTTTACCCGATAAAATGGCGCAAAAAGTAGGTCTTGTAAAAGGGCATATTGATATATTTGAGCTAGGAAAAGAAACTGACCAAATTAACTATAAAGAAAAAGTATTTCCTAGTCTTGGATTTAAATTGCCAATGATTATTTGTTCAGACAACCATAAAATTACTGATTATAATTTAAAACAAAATCTTTGGATTAAAGCAGACCCAACATTTGAAGGATTAAAACAAATAATATATGAACCAACAGAAAGAGTTCGTATTCAAAAAGAGGAACCTGAATCGGAAAAGTTAGACAATTTAATGATAGATGAAATTAGTTTTGTTTCATCAAATAGTAAATTTACTCCAAAACCAATAAAATTTAATAAAAATCTTAATGTTATAATCGGAGGTAAATCTTCAGGCAAATCTATTTTACTATACAAAATAGCGAGAACTTTATATGCCAATATTAACGATAATGTTCTAAAATATAAAGATGTTGAAGATAATAATAAAGTTAAGGACTTGTATAATCTTTCAATTAATGATGAACAATTTAACCTTAAAGTGAAATTGTTTTCTGGTAGCAACCAATCTTTAAATGAAAGGCAAAACACATCTAGCATATTGCCAAGTATTAAATATATACCTCAAAATCACCTATCTAATCTTGTTGATAAAAGCAGAAAAAATGGAACAACTCTTAAAGAACTCATCCGTAATTTAATCCTTGAAGAACCAATTTATAAAAAGAAATATGATGAATTTATAGCTGCCGTTAAACGCAATGATGAACAAAGAAGTAGAGATATTGATTATTACTTTGTAATAAAAGAAGAAATATTTAAACAAGAAAATGAGCTTTCTAGTAGAGGTGATATAAATTCTTTAACAGAAGGAATTGAATCAAATAAAAAGAAAATAGATTCATTAAGTAAATCCTTTACACCAGAAGACCTTAAAGTTTACAATGAATTAGTTGCAGAAAAAAATCAAGTTAGTGTTGATGAAAATAATCTCAATCTTGATTATGAAAAAATCAAAACCTTTAACTCTGAATTAAACAGGGTTCTAGCAGAACAATTAGGCAGAAAAAAACTTACTATCAACTCATTAACTACACCTAGAATTAAAGAATATTATGAACAAAAGTTTGAATTTATAAGTAGTACTTTAGAGGAAATTAATTTGATAGAAAAAGACTTATTAAAAAAGGAAGACGGAGAGTTAGATGCTAATAATGAGTTTAAAAAACTATTTTTAAGTCTTGATAATAAGAAGCAATTGCTTGAAAATAAATTAAGTCCTTATTTAGCAAAGCAAGAAAATAGCAAACAAATTGAGGCTATGCAAAAAAGTATTGCAGAAGACGAAACTAAATTAAGTGAGATTAGTCAATTTCAGAAAGAAGTTGAAACGAAAAGAAAATCTTTAATTGAACAAAAACAAAAAATTTTTAATGACTATGAGATTAACTTCAAAGAATATGCTAAAATTTTGAGTGAGCTATCTCCAAGAATTTCTTCTATTAAGGGAGATGATGATAAGGTAGAAATAATAGGTTCTGTAAAGTATAACTTCCCCAAATTTTATAATACTTTAAATGATTTGAAGAATAATAATACTCGTTTTACTAATCAAGATTTCGAGTATTTGTTTCCAAATGGCAATCCAAACTCCTCATTATTAGATATTGACTTCAAAAAGGTTTTGAGTTCTCTAAAAGAAATATTTGATAGAATTGAGGATAAGACAATTGTTTTGAAAAGTAATAATTCTATAAAGGATGCTTGTAAAAAAATACTTACTGATTTTTTTTATGATCATTGGGATGTAATGTCAGATAAGGATGATATACACAGTATGTCGACTGGTAAGGCAAGTTTTATTTTATTAAAACTGATGATAAAACTAAGTAAAGAGAAAGGGCCAATATTAATTGATCAACCGGAAGACAATCTTGATAATCGTTCTGTATCAAAGGAGCTGGTTGAGTATCTAAAACTAAAAAAGGTAGATAGGCAGATAATTTTGGTTACTCATAATCCAAATATTGTTGTGAATGCTGATGCTGAAAATGTAATAGTAGCAAATCAAAGGGGGCAAAATGATATAGAAAGTAAAAGCCCCTATACATTTGATTATATTAATGGATCTTTGGAAAATACCTTTCCAAAAATAAAAGGTGAAGAAGATTTACTAAAAAGTATGGGTATAAGGGAACATATAGCAGATATTGTTGAAGGAGGCAAAGAAGCATTTAAGAAAAGAGAAGAAAAGTATGGATTTTAGGCATTCTCAATAATTATAGTTTATTGGATTCAAAAATCTGTATAAAAATGAGCGAATTTTATTTTTTAGGGTTAATGAACACACTTATACTTGTTAGAGAAGCACTTCAACGAACGTTAAAAGGCTTTTTTTATTTAATCCCAAAAGGTTTCTTTAACTAGATATATTTTATTAGTTATGGGATTAACCAAAATATCAGTATTCCTTCTATTTTTATATCCATCGAAATTAACTTTAACATAATATATGTAGGTTTCCAAATATGAAGCTTTACCATTTTTTACATAAGATCTTCCTTTCTCATTTGGTCTACCCATATTGTCCTTAATTTTATTCCAATCTACATTTTTAAAATTGTATAGAGTCCATTTCAAATGATAATAAATTTTATCCCTGTAACCTAAAGTTCCATTAGAATCCAATTTCCAGCCATCAGATACACTACTAATATATTCAATAGCACTTCTTTTAGTATATATGCGCACCTTAACTCCACAACTAAGGCTAAAAGCCAGTATTAACAAAATACATATGCTTAAATGATTAATTTTTTTGAACCCCATTTTGATAAATTACATTATTGTTACCTGTACCAACATTACTAGTTTTGATTGTTGGTAAAGGTGGAAGCACACCTAAGCAGCAAATCTCGATCTTTTTAGCTGATCTAAAATCTATTTTGAATTTTGATTCATAATACTATATGAATATAACTCCGAAAATATTCTTTTATAAAGAAACTATTTTAGTTTTTTTACTTTCAAAATCAAAAAAATCAAAACCAGAATATTAAGAAACATGTAAGCCCAATTATATATTCGCGTGTTAAATGGAATTTGATGACTCGAACTCAATACCAATAATTCTATAAACATCAACAAGAAGAAACTTATACTAAAAATAATTATTAAAATTAAAAGAAATGTTTTCATAATTACTTTTTTTCATTTTTTTGAATAGTGTACGTTCCTTTGTCTTTTCCAGCATTCAAACTATACCCAGCTTTCTTAAATAAATTCTGAGTCAAAGTTAATTGTTTAGCAGAAAGCCCCGTAAAGTTAAAACTCATACCGTTTTGTAATGAACTTGTATTTCCTTTAAACATTTGTAAAAGAGTCCCTGCTGATTTAGTAATTTGTTCCGCTTGATTGGTATTGCCAAAAGCATCATTATATAACATATCTCTAGCACTTTCATTATAAATACCATAATTATTTACTCCTAGATGTTCATCCGTACTTGCTCCATTATGGGCGTATGCATCTTGTAATGCATGAATACCTTGACCTAATTTATCTATATCTTCTTTTTCTTGTTGTGCAAAAATATTACTCCAACCAAATGATAATCCTCTTTGTACAGCTTGCTCATGTGTCATTCCAGATTCAGCTTCTTTATTTGACATCATAGAATGCCAATCACTATGCCATTCAGCTTGTGAGAATTTTGTTTTTGAGTAGTTTAGGCTTGGTCTATATGAATTATTTGACCCATGTAACGCATTGTCAATATTTAAAACAACCTGTTCAGGGTGGTCGGCAAATACACTAGCATGGTGTGCTATATTGTCTGCAATAGCTTTACTATAACCTAATTGAATTAAAGTATTGTAAGTAATGTTATAATGAACAGCTACCGAATAATTACCATCATTATCAATATTTAAAATTGGATTGTTATTAAATGCTACATAAGGAGACCAACTAGCCTGTTTATTGGTCAATGGATCAACACTCAAAAACCTTCCCACCCTAGCATCATATATCCTAGCTCCAAAATCATAAGCAAAAGCAACGGGGTCTATCAATTGTCCTTTATGGTTTGTTGTATCTATTACTTTAAGTCTGCCCGTTTCAGTTGTTATAGTGAAGTGTCCATAGGTTTCTTGTGCAGTTGGCTCCCAAACCTCCTTAAACATTCCTTTTGTCAGTGTCCAGTATTCGGCATCTTTAGGGTCTTTGGGTTCAAAACTGGTAAATGGTCTTGCATTCTGCGAAACATGATTCCATTTTTTAGTGCCATAACCAAAAGGATTCATGATTTGCTGTTGCATTTCATAAGGCATTTCTCTGTATCCTAATTGGTAAAGCAAACTCATTTATACCAATTTTTAAACTTATCTTTAATTAGATTTTCACAACCTTCTGTCGCTATATAAGTATCCAAATAAAAATTCCAAAATCCACCTGCAACAATTAAATTACCCTTTCCTGGTACATAATATATAGTTTGGTATGAATGTTCATTAATAATAAATTTATTATTAGCATTTATATTTATTATTTCTTTCATTTTTGCAATTTTTTTATACGTTAATTGTGATGGATATAAATGAACATTAGAGGAATATGTTTCATATTTAAAGTAAACAACATCATTTATTTTTTTCTATACCAATAGGTTTATAAGTCGTTCTACTAACTGCAATTTTATTTGTATCTAAATAACTCTTACCAGCATGATAAATAACAGTTTTTTTTCTCTTATAAAAAGATTTTGGGTTGAGAAATTGAAGTTTATTGTTTAAAAAATAATAGTATAAATCTCCTTTATTAATAATAAATGTATCTTGGTTATTAGAGTACTCATTGAAATTCTCTACACTGATTCCTTGACCTATTAAAGACCTCCCTTCTTTTAATATGAGTAACGAATCATTCTTATATTCATATAAAATAGCGTTACTGGGCTTACTATTTAATGTAGAATCCCGATAGTTGTATATTAATCTACATTGGCAGTCCATTTGGGCATATATTGTTTGTGGATTGTATAAACATGCCATTAGTATTGATAAATATATTAATTTCATTCGCATTTTTCTATTGGTTTTTGTGTTTGGGGAGTTTCATCTTTGGGTGTCAAAGCCGCCTCGCTTCTCCCTGTTTCAGCCGTCTGAGAGCTTTTTGGTCCCCACATAGTTTTTTGAATAGTTGATAGCCAAGATTTATAGGTTTCACTATCTTTTCCTCCAATTACTTTAGTAAATTCCTGTGTCTTTTCTAACCCTACCCAAACTAATGCGTCAGCTTGTTCTGCACTTATCTTGGTTTTCGTAAGTTTTGAGTAATCCAATACTGCTTGTTTCATTTCTGCTCTAATTTTTGGGCTTGCCATTTGCTCATGACCAACACCAGCAGTATGAATAAACTCGTGAATCATTGTATTAAACATGCCTATTTCACTTACATAATTACCTCCTATAGATAATTTATCACCATCAGATGGACCAAGTTCACCAGATTGATTAAAATTTGGTATCGAATTAAAATTCAGTCTGTAATTTCCATTTCCTAATGGTTGAGCCTGTCCATATAAATTATTAGGATTTAAACCGGTTAATTCCTCCCTTCTATTATCGAAATTATGATAATTTAATTGTACATTTCTGTTAGGAGCTAAAAATGGAGCAATATATTTATTAACAGATGGTAAATTATCAAGATTACATATCATTTTTAGTGCTACACTATAATATCTAGATGCCATAAATTGATTGCTCGGTATAATATCTCTTCCATCGTAGTCAATAAACATTATTGGTTTGTTCAAACAAAAAGCATAAGGGCTAGCATAAGGGAATTTCATTTGCAATGGATCAACACTCAAAAACCTTCCCACCCTCGCATCATATATCCTAGCCCCAAAATCATAAGCAAAAGCTACGGGGTCTATCAATTGTCCTTTGTGGTTTGTGGTATATATTGTTTTTAATTTACCTGTGGCTGTTGTTAGAGTGTAATGTCCATATGTCTCTTGAGCAGTTGGCTCCCACACTTCCTTAAACATTCCTTTTGTCAGTGTCCAATACTCGGCATCTTTGGGGTCTTTGGGTTCAAAACTGGTAAATGTTCTAGCATTCTGCGAAACATGATTCCATTTTTTATTATCGTAACCAATAGGATTTATTATTTTGCATAAATTTCCAAAGACATTTGTATGCATGTAAACTAATCAAATTGAAAAATTGCTATAAATTAAATACGAATGGTCATTTGTAAATTCGAGCAGTAAATCAAAATTTTCACTACAAACTACGCTACCCATGCCATGATTTGCCGAAATAAAATCATCCCAGTTTTTAATAAAATATTCGGTTTTAACTTTAAAAATAGGGTCAGAATATTCAATATCAAATAAAACATACTCATGTTGTGATAAAATACTTTCTAATAACAATCGCTCAATTTCTTTTTCACAACCAACATAATCAAACGGAATATTATAATGCGGTAAAATATTATTCCAATCAAATATAAGTTCATCTATATTTTTTTCATCAGATAACTGAAAGCCTGTTTTATTTGAAATATGTTTCCAAAAATCCGAGGCATTTTTGCCAAATTCAAGTACAGTTATTTCTTGTTGATGTTTTTTATAGTACCAACTTTCTTTATAAGAATTATCGTTTGGGTGCATCATAAGTTTTTGTTAATTGGTCTATTAAACTTTCTACTTGCTCTTTTGTACCTTCAAAAAGAACTCTTCCTTTCTCCCCTGTTTCATTATTCCAATAATTGTAATGTCCTTCCTTCTTTTTATCATCCCAGTCTAGTCTCCAACCTTTCGATTTATCTGCAGATTCTAAACCCGTTATTCTCCCTTGTTGATTTTTAACTCGACCTTCAACTGCTTTCATTTTATCTCCTAAATCTCCTAAAATACCATCAACAACTTTCTTTGCATCAGTTCTTGAGCCAGTCTTTGTAATAATCACAGCCTCTCTTCCAATGAATCCAGAATACTTCACTAAACTTTTAATGGCATCCGCATTTTTAACCATAATCTTTATTGGTTTAAAAATAAAATCTCCTCCAGGTATTAGACTTCCGAAACTAAGAACAGATGATAGTTTATTCCCATTTTTCCAGTCTTTGACTCCGCTATTGAAATCGGACATATCTCCAAAAAATGGAAAATAACTTGATGGGTCTGAATCAGGGTCTGGTCTTTGGTCTTCTGGTGGCGTTAATGTTTTATAGTACTTTATGGCCTCGGGGGATATCCTTGCCCCTGTAAGTTGACCATCTCTTGCTGTTGTATATGTTCCGTCAGGTAGTTTAATAGCTGGTTCTAATCCATCTAAATCTATGGCCCAAATTGGCATGTTCCCCGCAAATTGATATGGAGTTAGTTCTGGGTATTCTTTTGTCAAAGGGTCAACACTTAAAAACCTTCCCACCCTGGCATCATATATCCTTGCACCAAAATCATAAGCAAAGGCTACAGGGTCTATCAATTGCCCTTTACTGTTTGTTGTATCTATTGATTTCAGCTTTCCTGTTGCGGTTGTTAAGGTGTAATGACCATACTTTTCTTGTGCAGTTGGCTCCCACACCTCTTTAAACATGCCTTTGGTAAGTGTCCAATACTCGGCATCTTTAGGGTCTTTGGGTTCAAAACTTGTAAATGGTCTTGCATTCTGCGAAATATGATTCCATTTTTTAGTATCGTAAGCAAATGGATTCATAATTTGCTCTTGCATATCTATAGGCATTTCTCTGTACCCTAAACGGTAAAGCAAAGTAAGGTGATTTTCTAATTTGTTTACTAGTGGAACGATACCTTTGTCTTGTTTTAATTTAGCAATATTGTTTATTTTATGTGTGTTTGCGTATTGTGTAACCCTTACATCCAATACTTGTGCTTTAAGCAATAAAGCATTTAGGTTCAAGCTATCATGCTTTAAAGCAAGTTCAGCGCAGCGCAACATAAACTCATCATCCTTTGTATTAAATGTGTGCTCATAGCTTTTGGCAAGGTTTATTAAGCACAAACCTATGCTTTTTTTTGCATTATAATCCCTCAAAGCTATGCCACTCATAATGGCTTCACTTGGGGTATAGGTTAGGGTTTGTATAATACCATCACCTGGATGTCCTGCCGTGGCAAGCTCCACATTATAGTATTGTCCTTTGGGGTCTTGGTGTTGTATGTATATATGTTGTGGTGCAGTGCATATTTTAGCATCTGTATTTAATCGGTTAGATAGTATTTTATAAAGGGCAGTTAATGCAAAACAATTACCTTTATTCCCATCAGATACCAATAGGTTTATTACTTGCGAATTGCTCCAGTTTTTCATCCCAAAAGGGTCGGCTGTGGCATAGGAATAAGGTGCATGGTATAGGGTGTAAAGTGTACTATCTTTAATTGTATGTATAAAAACCGTATCAGTTATGTATTTAAATATAGCCCAGTTGCTTAGAGCCTTTCTGTAAAGTTCTTTCTTTTGATGAGGTAGGTAGCGTATATCGACTAATTTAAAGCGACCGTTTTCATTTACATGCACATTAAAATCAATGGTGTCGCTTTGGTCGTTGGCTTCAATTAGTTTTTCAATAAACATTTGCTTGGCGCTTATGCTATTTTGAAAGGCTGAGTAGCTAAATCGTCCACCGTAATAGGGATTTTCGCTAATGAAAACTGCTCTTTCAAAGTCTGGCTCTTTATTACCTTCGAGCATGGCTTTTAGTTCATCATAAGCCTGTTGATAATAGTCAACTTTACGCAAAGCCACAGCATGTCTTAATGGTTGCAGTTGAATGAATGTTTTAGTATAAGTGGTATCAACCAACTTTAGGGGCATTGGCATAATACTTACAGGGGTATTCATACTATGAAATACTTGCTTTTTGCTATGGCATGAGATTAAAAAACACGCAACTAGCAAACTGAAAACAATAAATTTAATAGAAGTTTTCATAATGTAAATATAATTAGTTTTTTGAATTAATCTACAAACAATGATTTCTTCTCTTTTGTATTTTATTTTTTTAGTTATTTGAAGTTTCATTTTTTGCCTATATTAGTTTTGCACTTAGGAATAGGCTAAGTGCGCTAACAAGCAAATGACAAATTCTTATGTTTATTGGCGAAGAACACCAAAGGCAGAATAGATGCTGTTGTTATGTTTTCAACTAACAACTTACAATCCCACAGCATATAAAAACAGTACCATAGGCAAAACCACAATTCTACAATAATTGTATTAAAATCAAAGATCTATGCAACAAAGTTAAAAACTTTGATTACCTTTCCTCATAAGTGACGCTGCGCTTATCACTTGAGAAAGCGAGGGAATCTATTTCGATTTAAAACAATCATTAGAAATTAACTTATAAAATAAATATACATCAGTAGTATCCGATTTACTAAAATATGTTTGATAAATCATTAATTGTTTTTTTAAATCATCTGTAGCCACTTTTTTATGGTAGGCTTTATATTCACAAAAAGATGTTTTAATAAATTTACCATTTACTTTATATAGCTTACAGTCTTTAAATGGATTTACTAAGCCCCACTTTTCCTTAGAATGTTGAGAAGGATAGTAATAAAAAAAATCATTTGACTCTGCACCCCATATAAAATAAAGAGCGTTATTCTTTTCTAAAATTGATTTATAATTTTTGATGATGCCTTTTAGTTTAAGTTTCTTATGATTTTCTGTTTTAATAAAAAAGTGGATTGAAGGGTTATCAATATTGCCCTTTTTAGGTTTTGAAAAAAATTTTTGCACCCATAAACCGTTTATAGAAACAGTATCAAGAAAATTGAGTGAATCATTTTCATATTTTTGAGCTAGGCTTTTATTATTTATAAAAGTTGTCACTATAATTACTAATAAAAAATATTTATACTTCATACCATATGGGTTTTAATTTGAAGGCAATTCTGTCACTTTACTGCTTTGACCTTCAGGTCTTCCGTTAATAGGTTTTTGCAAGCGGCTAATAAGCGCTTTTGTTGCATCTAAGCTAACAGATGCTACAGGTACTTTTGGGCTGTAATCAATTGTTCCATTTCCATTGAACACACCTGATGAAGGCATTCCTGATATAATATCTTGACTTTCTTTCATAAGGCCTTTTGGTGTATGACTCAAGCCCAATGAATGGCCTATTTCATGCTTGAATATTTCAGTAAAAAGAGACAATTTATTAACTCCCTTTCCTTCTTCAGGATTGGTATATTTTTTTGTTTCATTAGTATATAAACTTATATGAGTACCTGAATTTGCACCTAAGTCACCATCATCAGGTTTCAACAGTTCTGAATTTTCATCAACATAATTTCCATCTGTAACATAATTTCCATCACTACCCCTCACGTGACTACCTGCATCACGCATATCTCCCTGTAATGCTTGAAGTTTAAATTTGACCTGATAATATTGCCCGTCTTCACGTTGAACAGTATAAGAGGCATTATTCCAAGCTTCACATGCAGCATTTAATGCGGCAGGTATATCAGCATCATGCATTTCACCCACTTGATAATAATATGTGGCGGTAATTTCAATTACGTTAGGATTTTTTAATGTACCTGCTCCATCACCAGTAGCTTTTGTTGTAGTTGCAATTCCATCCCTCCCGTCATTATCTTTAAAAAAAATGGGGTTGTCATTACAAAATTGATAAGGTGAAAATCCAGGGTAATTTTTTTCATGAGAGTCTGTGCTCAAGAACCTTCCTATCCTCGCATCATATATCCTAGCTCCAAAATCGTAAGCAAAAGCAACGGGGTCTATCAATTGTCCCTTGTGGCTTGTTGTATCTATTGATTTTAGTTTGCCAGTTGCGGTTGTTAAAGTATAATGTCCATAAGTTTCTTTGGCAGTTGGCTCCCACACTTCCTTAAACATTCCTTTTGTCAGTGTCCAATATTCGGCATCTTTGGGGTCTTTGGGTTCAAAACTTGTGAATGGTCTTGCATTCCGAGAAACATGATTCCATTTTTTAGTATTGTAACCAAAAGGATTCATGATTTGTTCCTGCATATCCAATGGCATTTCTCTATAACCTAATTGGTAAAGCAGCGCAAGATGTTGTTCTAATTTATTTACCAAAGGCATAATGCCTTTGTCTTGCTTTAATTTGGCAGTGCTGTTTAGGTGGTGTTGTGTTGCATAATTTGTAACTCTTATATCTAATACTTGTTGTTTTAAAAGCAAAGCATTTAAATTAAGTGAATCATGTGCTAAAGCCAATTCAGCACAGCGCAATAAAAACTCATCATCTTTTGTATTAAATGTATGCTCATAGCTTTTGGCAAGGTTTACCAAACACAAACCTATGCTTTGTTTGGTGCTATAGTCTCTTAAAGCTATGCCATTCATTATGGCTTCGCTTGGAGTGTAGGTAAGTGTTTGAATAATACCATCGCCTGGGTGTCCCGCTGTGGCAAGCTCCACATTATAGTATTGTCCCTTGGGATCTTGGTGTTGTATGTAAATATGTTGTGGTGCGGTGCAAAGTTTAGCATCTGAGTTTAAACGGTCTGAAAGTATTTTATAAAGGGCAGTTAATGCAAAACAATTACCTTTATTACCATCAGAAATCAAAAGGTTAATTACTTGAGAATTGCTCCAGTTTTTAATACCAAAAGGGTCGGCTGTGGCATAAGAATAAGGCGCATGGTATAGGGTATAAAGTGCACTATCTTTAAGGGTATGTATAAAAACCGTATCTGTTATGTATTTAAATATAGCCCAGTTACTTAAAGCCTTTCTGTATAGTTCTTTCTTTTGATGGGGTAGATATCGGATGTCGGCCAATTTAAAGCGACCATATTCGTTTACATGCACATTAAAATCAATGGTGTCGCTCTGGTCGTTGGCTTCTATTAGTTTTTCAATAAACATCTGCTTGGCACTTATGCTGTTTTGAAAAGCTGAGTAACTAAATCGTCCACCATAGTATGGATTCTCGCTAAGAAATACCGCCCTTTCAAAGTCTGCATCTTTTTGGCCTTCCAACATTGCTTTTAGTTCATCAAAAGCTTGTTGGTAGTAATTAGCTTTGCTTAATATCTTAGTATTCTTTACAGTTTGAGGTTGAGTGAATGTTTTGGCACAAGAGCTATCAAGTAGCTTTAATGGCAGGGCTTGTATAGGTTGGTTTACTATGGCTTTATGTTCTATTTTTTTTCTAAAATGGCAAGCACTTAAAGAAAGCAATAGCAGGAATATGCTGCATATTGCGGAGAGCGATTTAGAGGCTTTTGTTTTACTCATAATTTTCTGTTTTTATAAGTCATCATGATTGATACGCAGTTCATAATTTGAGGTTTAATTTATGAATAGGGATTTTTTTTCTTTAGCATTTATTTTTTTAGCTACTTGTAATCTACCTTTTTTGTCAGCATACTCAAGCATTCTCAATTCTTCAGCCTCTGGAAATTCTTGTATACCTAGTTCGCTCACCTTCTGCATATAGGCATAGTAATTTTGATATGCTTTTACAATATTCGGATATTTTTCTAATTCTGAAACATTTTTTATTCCGTTTGCTTGCACCATTGCATTTATATCGTCTGCATAAAATCTCTGATGCAAATAACTTTCGGTATTGCTAATATAACTTTGATCGGGAAAATATGGCTTTGCTATATCCATACACTCCTTTATAAATACCCTATCTGCTGTCCAATGCTCATGAATAAAATTAGCCGCCAAATCATACAGTACACTAGCTACAACCTGCTTTTTAGTTAGATTCTGAATGTACAATTTGTTTTTTTGTGCTTTGGCCATCACAGGTAATGTTTGAAGATAAAAGGCATCGCCAAGAAAACGATCAACAGTGGTTTCATAATTAATGAGTGTGCCTTTGCTGTTTTTATATCTAATAAACGAATGCTGTGGGTTGAAGGCTAAATATGCTTCAATGTTTAATGCCTCGGCTAATATCAAATAGGTAATGGGAAAAGTATGGCACTGCCCAGTACCTGATGCTAGTGTTTTAGTAACAAAATAGTTTCGTTTATCGTCTTTAGCTGCAAAATCAATATAGTCGTAATAGTATGGCATATGGCCAGTTTTTACACCATTTGCTTTAATATTTAACGTTTCTGACATGAACTTTTGAATACCATAATGCAGCATTTCAGGATTGGTTGAACTGTACTTATTTTCAACTAACCATTGTTTGATAAAGCTTGCATTGGATTGTATTAAATGATCATATTCATTTTTTGAAAGTAGCAAGTTGCCATAGGCTGCTTCTGCGGCATAATATGCGTCCTTAATAGATAAAACACTTTTGTTTGATAGCATATTACTAATAACTTGTTTGGCTTCTATGTACTTAGGCAAATCATCTAAATATTGGCTTGAGTGGTAATAGTCTGATTCATTCCTTTTCTTCTCTTCTCTATTAGCCTCAACCAACAATCCATTCACTTCCATTTGTATTTTATCTTGTTTGGTTGGCTCTGGTGCTTTGCCATGAATATGCCTTTGTTGGGCTGCTATTATTTCTTCTTGGTTTGGTGGTGGTGTAAATCCCATCTTTTGCATTACTTCTCTATTTTGTTGTTGTATTCGCAACTGTTGCTCTAGTTGCATTTGCATCATAGATGGTGCTGATGGCTGTTGATATTGAAACTGAGCAAATGAGTCGTTAACAATAAAGAGAATCCCTAGATAGCAAACTACATAAGCTATATAAGATTTATAATACTTTATTGGATTACTCTTTTTCATCAAAATGAACTATTCAAGAATATTTATTAAAACTGAGAAATCAATTTTATTGAACTCTTATTTTCTTGAAGTAGTAAAAGCAAATATTAATAATTTGAAACTGCTTCACAATACCCAAATTGGGTATTTTTATTTTTTTATTAAATACCCCTTCGGGAGAGTTTCTAATTTTTAAGTAATGTAGAGGAAAAAAGGCGTTCCTTCTTCCTAGGCAGCAAAAGTTCATGCCAGCCCAATATAGCAGCTTTCCATTTTGTTTAATTTTATATGCATTCCAAGCAGCTATATTGCCCCCAGCCTGCCCTGAGCCTTGCCGAAGGGGGTTACATAAGGCTGTCATGCCTTTTGCTTTGCCTGCGTCAGTCGTCACAGCAGCTCTCTCTGTGCTGTTGGCAGCTTTTCTCTTTTCGCTCGTTCCTCGCTTCTTTCATTTCAGCAGCCATCAGCCCAGCCGCTGCTATTGTTAGGCTCGCCTGCTAAGTCGCTTCGGCTGCGGGTTTGTCATGCTTTTTGCAATAGCCTATACTCAAACCTTCACAGCAAAAATTCACGCCAAACCCTTGTGTATGCTACATAGGTCTCCAGGGCCCTTCGTGCCACCTCTGTCTCCCACCTCAGCTCCACTCGCGGTCGGCTCGCAAACACATGGTCTGCAATTGGATTGCATCCCATCTCCAACCGCACGCTCAAGGCTGTTTTCCCTGCTACTCCTTTTGAAATTTATAGTGCAGTATTAAATTCTATCAACCCATATCCATGTGCCTGCAGCACTTAAAAATGCCACGTCCAACCCATAATCATGCATTTTTAACAGCTGCAAGCACCACACGCAAGAGCTGTATTTGCAAAATAGATGCGCCATACAATCGCTTTGCTTTTCGCCCCTAATGCCATTACATATCCTCTGCTTTTTAGGGTCAGAAAAGCCATAGCTTATACCCACCCAGTGCAATCATTTTGCAAATTCAGCCCTTGCCTTTCCCTACCCACTCCAATGTCCCAATTTTGTGTGTCTTTGATATTAATATCAATACTTCAGCATGATAGTCCTTTATCTTTCATTGATCTTGGTAAACATATCAAGTTCTTTATTGCTAGGGTATAGGCCAGGAAAGAGTATGGGTGATAACGATATGGGATAGGATACGCGATAAGGTGATAAATGATTACTGCTGTCTAGTTTTAACAAATCCTTTTTGATAAGTGATTCTGCGATTAATTTGGCCGTCTTATCTGACTTGCCAGTAAGCCTTTCGGCCTCTTTTTTTGTTATTTCGCCTTTCAAAAAAACATTTTCAAGAATATATCGCGTTTCAGTTTTCAATTCTTTTTTACTTACCATTAAATCAACAAAACTGTGTATCCGTTTAAGCATATTGTCAATATCCAATACACCTGTCATAAATACTACTTGGTCAATAGCTGTTTCTAAAAAGAACTTACAAAAAGCCAATAATGCCTTATTCGACAAATTGCCTCTTCCATCATAGTCATTCCATCTTTGTGAATCGGCATTGGCAAGACACACCTTGTATTTATTTTCGTTTCTTGCCAATCCTCTTGACATGGACCATAAACCGGTTTCATTCAGATGTTCATTTATTAAACAAGCATCTGAGAATAACCGAACCACTCTTCCATTGCCATCGGCAAACGGGTGAATCCAAGCCAATCGGTGATGTGAAGCGGCTATGGTGATAATTCTTCGTATTCTATTATTTGCATTATCTCCTAATGTAGGATTATAGAAACTTTCAAATCTCTCTAAAAATAAAGGCAAACTTGCCCAATGTGGTGCGATATGCCTTCCAACTTGCACTTCGCAGGTTCTTATTTCTCCAGGTATTATTTCAACATCTTTATCGGTAAGTGATTTAGCTATTCGAAACTCTTCTGGTAAATGATCATAAAACTCTTTATGTACATTTTTTATAAAGTCTATTGAATAAGGATTTATTTTTTCCTTGTTAAACTTATCAAAAATATCTTTGCTTAACTTAATGTGAGCTTTTGCTTCTAATTGCAAGGAACGATTTTTCAAATCTCTAGAAAAATCTTCTTTTAAGGCCTTCTCAATATCAATAGGATGGGTATCGTGTCCTTCTATTAAATTAGTATAATAACTATTCATTGGCCTTAAAAAATCAGCTATGGCTCGGCCTGTTATAGGATGAATAGCCTTGGATAGTGCAGAAGCCTTTTCAATAAGTGTTATGGATAATTGCTCCAATTCAGCAATATTTTCCGGAAATAACGGCTCCATGGTTGATGGTTCCTTATAAAACTCAGTCATGATTTTTTCTTCAAAGATAATAAATTCCGATATGTATTCCGTAACAATATGTTAAAATTTTCCGATATGTATTCCGACACTTATATATTTATATAAATTTATATATCAATTAATTGTATTTTACATAAAAAATATTAGAAGGAAATTTACGAAATATAATAAAGATAGATTGCTGGATATATTCCGAAATAATTTTTATTGGAAAAAATGTCAACAAATGGAGCTTGCGGAATTCGCTGCATCCGTTGAAAATAAATAAAAAATTGCAGCAATTAGCGCAGCGTAATCGCTGACTCCGATAAAAACAAAATAAAAAAAACGTCAGCAAATTTAGGATGGCTTCACAAACCTCTGCTTAGGGCTTTCAAGGTTATACAAGTTTTGTCAAAAAAATCTCCACCTCTTTCTTTCAAAGGCAAATAGTTTTTGGAGGTAGTATTTTTTGCCAAAAACCTTGACAGCCCTGCCACGCCATCCTTTTAATTGGCTTTCTTTTTTCTTTTTTGTCCTTTTTTCTTTCTTCTTTTAAAAATAGTTATGGCGAAGCGTAGCGAGCAAAATTTTTAATGCCCATACTATGCAAATTAAAACCTACAACATGAGGACTGAAACTGAACCAGTAAAACCTCACTTTTTTGTTCTTAACAAAGGAACAAACAGCGGAAG
>CANHJJ010000004.1 GCA_947460565.1 Bacteroidota bacterium | reverse complement strand
TTTTTGTTGAAACTAATGAAGAAAGCATTGCTAACTCTCACGAAGGGTATGGATTTATTGAGGTAGAGGATGCTATCAATTTGAATACTAGCAAATAAATCCAATTGTATTTTATTTGTATTTTTAAGGACAGTAAAAGAAATTTGGTTGCTTCCTGAAATGTATTTTTGAGTTGGGTTTACTTTTAAAGTAATTTCATATCTGTTCACATCAAAACAAGTTCGCATAGGGTTCAATTTGCCATGCTGATAATCAGTTTTGGTAAAAGGTTGTGCAACAGATATTAACACATTTATAATGAGAACTGCTGCTAAAAAGGTTAATTTGATTTTATTCATTGTAAAAATATTTTCAAATCTAAAGTTAAAAACCTTAAAATTGCCATGTAATAAATTTATGTATTGAGTAGACCAATTTATTGTACTCATTACATTGCTTTACTATACCATGACTCAAAATTAAGAACAAAAATGAATAACTTATTAAAAGGAAAAAAAGGAATAATCTTTGGAGCATTAAATGATAAAAGTATTGCTTGGCAAGTAGCTTTAAAATGTCATGAGCAGGGTGCTCAATTTGTGCTGACCAATGCACCTGTAGCCATGCGTATGGGAGAGATAAAAGAATTGGCTGCCGTATGTAACAATGCCCAAATCATTTCATGTGATGTAAGTAAAAACGAAGACATGGAAAACCTTATTGATAAGTCAATGGAGATTTTGGGTGGTAAAATTGATTTTATTTTACACTCAGTGGGTATGAGTATGAATATAAGAAAGGGTAATGAATATACCAATCTCGATTATAAGTTCATGCATGATACATTAGATATTTCGTCAATTAGCTTCCATCGCTTATTGGCTACTTGCTATAAAAAAGATGCCATAAACGATTGGGGCTCAGTGTTAGCCTTAACCTATATAGCTGCCCAAAGGGTATTTTCACATTATAGCGAAATGGCTGATGCAAAATCTTTATTAGAGAGTATTACAAGAAGCTTTGGTTACCACTATGGTAAATCGAGAAAAGTACGTGTAAATACAATCTCTCAAAGTCCAACTATGACCACGGCAGGTAGTGGTGTAAAGGGTTTTGGTAATTTCTTTGATTATGCTTCTGCTTTGAGTCCGCTTGGCAATGCGAATGCAGAACAATGTGCCGATTATTGTGTATTAATGTTTAGTGACCTTAGTCGCATGGTTACTATGCAGAATCTTTTCCACGATGGAGGATTTAGCTTTACTGGATTCAGCCAAGAAGTATTAGAACTTGGTAAAGAGGAATAAACTATTTCATTGAAATAATCTTATGTAAAGGCGATACGAAAGTTTCGCCTTTTTTATTTTCTCTCCATAGGGAGTTTTTTTAGGAATAAATCATGGAAATAAGGTTCCTATTGTGTAAAATTATTTGTTTTATTGTCATTGTTTTTTTTCCTATAGTGCTGTTTATTATATTTTTATATGCATAAGATTTTCATTTTTTTGAAATTATGAAAAAATGAAAATTAAATTAACTACAATTGTTTTAAGTAAAAAAATGCTAATTATCTAAATATGAAAAAAACAATACAAAAATGGTGGACAAAGTGTATCATACTCTTAGTCTTAGGATTGCCAAGTATCATGTATGCACAACCACTATCTGGTACATACACAATTCCTGGTTCTTATTCAACAATTGCAGCGGCAGTGGCAGCTCTTAATACCAATGGAGTCGGTTCGGGTGGTGCCGTATTTAATGTGTCAGCAGGATATACTGAAACACTAACTGCATCAATTTCATTAAATGCTACTGGAACTTTAGCTAACCCCATTGTGTTTCAAAAATCAGGGGTAGGAGCTAATCCCACTATAACATCCTTCGCAGGAACCCAATTGGCATCTACCAATACGGGACTAGATGTAATGTGGAGTTTTATTGGTTCAGATTATGTTACTATTTCTGGTATTAACCTGCAAGAATCTGCATCAAATACCACTCCTACCACGATGATGGAGGTTGGCTATGGTTTTTATAAAGCGAGCGCAACTGATGGAACAAATAATAATACGGTGCAAAATTGTACTATTACTTTGAATCGTAACAATTCAACTGCAACAACTGCAGCTGCAAGTCCCAGAATAAACGTTGGTGGATCTGCAGGTATTGAAGTTATGGCTTGCACCCCAAATGCTATTAGCACAACAACAACAGTTACTTCTGTTGCGGGTGCTAGTTCAAACAATAAATTTTATGCCAATACCATTCAAAATTGTAATTATGGAATCGCACTTTCAGGTTTTGCTGCGGCATCTCCATATACCTTAGCTGATGTAAGTAATGATGTTGGAGGAAACTCATTAGCTACAGGTAACACGATTATTAACTTTGGTGGTGGCACAAGCGCAACAGCCGCTTGCGGTGCTGTTTTTGTAAAAGATCAATGGAGTTTTAATATTTCATATAATACGGTAAACAACAATACAGGTTCTGGCGTAAATCATCCTACCACAAATAGAGGTATATTTTTATTTAATTCATCTAATGGTGCAAGTGCGGATGTAAATTACAATACCGTTACGATTGCTTGCGGTTCTTCAACCACTGCAAATAACTGGTGTTTGGATGCTGAGATGGCTCAATCTGGTGCCAATGGAAATACCATTAATTTGAATAACAACAGATTTTTAAATTGTAAGCTATCAACTACAAATTCGGGCGTTTTCACAGCCATTTGGGTAAATGTGGCTGCTTCAAATGTTAATGTAAATAATAACTACATATACGGCTTTAGTTCAGTTGGAACGGGTGTGCAAGAGTGTATTTTAAGCGGATTGGCATGTGGTACATTAACAATTAATAACAATACAATTGACTCAACCACATTGACAGCGGCTTCTGGAACTTTTTATAACATAGCAAATACAGCCGTAAATACGGTTTCAACAAATATTACAAACAATACGGTTACACGTACAACCATCAACACCACGGGTGCTGGTACGCAAACCCTTTATGGGATTTATAATTCAGCTGCAGTTTCAATATTAAACTATTATAACAATACTGTTAGTAATTTTACAAGAAACGGAACAACAGGTGGTACTACAATTGGTATTTATTCAGCAGGTGGAACCACGCAGACTATTAGAAGAAACAATGTAAACACCCTTAGTATTACAGGTACTGGAACAACCTCTACGATGTATGGTATTCAAGGCTCAGGTACAACATTCGTTTGTGATAGCAATACGGTATTTGGATTGAATGTGGCTAAATCAACTGCAACCGGACCACTTTATGGAATATATAATATTTCATCACCTACAAATGAAAATTATAATTACAATACCATTTATAATTTAACACATGGAGGAACAACTTCCGGTCTTATTTATGGCATTTATACGAGTACAACCACTGGTGTAAGGACTGTATCTTATAACACCATCTACAATTTAACTGGTTCCGGTTTGGTTTATGGATTGAATATGGTGTCCAGTGTGCCAAGAATTTTTAACAATAAAATTTATGATTTAACTACGAATAACACTGCATCATCAGCTGTGGCTGGTATGACAATAGGTACAGTTACTGCTGGAACTTGTTTAATTTATAATAATCTTATTTCGAGGTTGTTTGCACCTGTTTCTAATGGAGGAACAACTTCTACAGTTATGGGAATTAACATTACATCTACCTCTGCTTCTGTGAATTTTGCTGTATATAACAATACAATAAATCTGAATGCCACTTCAAGTGGTACCAATTTTTCATCTACCTGTATTTTCCACACCTATAGTGCAACAGCAACTTCAGCACAATTAGATATGCGTAACAACATATTGGTTAACAATTCTACACCAAATGGAACTGGTATAACTGCTGCTTTTAGAAGGTCTGTTTCAACTGCATTAACCAATATTAATGCAAATACAAATCGTAATTTATTTTATGCAGGAACTCCATCAGCCAATCGCGCTATATATTATGATGGAACAAATGTAGACCAAACTATTTCTGCCTATCAAACTAGGGTTTCTCCAAGAGATTCAAATTCAGTTACTGAAAATCCTAATTTCTTAAGTAATATTGGAGCAAACAGCAATTACCTGCGAATAGATCCTAGCGTTGCAACAGCAATTGAATCAGGCGGTAGGGCTGTGAGTCCAGTTACTATAGATTATTTTAACACCATAAGGGCTGGAAATGCAGGTTATACGGGTCTTGGTGGAGCTCCAGATTTGGGTGCCATTGAAGGCAATTATACTGGACTTTCCATAAATACAATGGTATTTGATTCGGCTAATGCAGATCAAATTACCGGTCAAGTTCCATTGAATTCAATAAATAATCGAATTTTAAGAATTAGGGTGTATGTACAAAAATCTGTGAATGCCCTTGAAGCAACTAGCTTTTTGTTAAATACAAATGCAACATCAAATGCCTCTGATTTATTGAATGCGAAAATTTATTCATCTGATACCAATAGTACATTTACCAATACTACTTTGTTTGGTGCAGCTTCTTCTCCATCAGGTCAATATAGCATCACTGGTTCAAAAAGGTTGGCAGTGGGAATTAATTATTTTTGGTTAACTTATGACATCAGCCCAACTGCTAATGGTGGAAACTATTTGGATGCATCAGTTGATAACATTACCCTCAGTGGTACCCAATACTCGTTAATAAATGGAGATCCATTTGGAAGTAGACAGTTACAGTCCCCATTAAATGGTACTTACTATGTTGGGGTTGGTCAATCTACGCCAAATTATACTACCATAACAGCCGCTTTAGCTGATTTGAATGCTTTGGGTGTAAGTGCTCCAGTAACTTTTCAATTAACCGATGCTTTGTATAATGTTTCTTCAGGTGAAACATTTCCTTTAACATTTGGAGCCTACGCCAATTCGTCTTCTACAAATACAGTAACTTTAATGCCGTCAACAGGTGTTGCCTCTAGAATAGAAAGCAATAACTCAACAGCTACCTTTGATCTGAATGGAATCAATAATTTTACCATTAACGGCAGTCAAGGTGGCTTGGGAGGATTTACCTCGGGTAGTAATTTAATAATTAGCAATAGCGCTACTACTGCCCCTGCTATTCGTTTTATTAATGAGGCTTCCAATAATAGATTGTTATATACTGATATTAGAAGTAATAATGCCATCTCCAGCGGAATAGCTGGTGCGGGCGTTGTTAACTTCGGAAATACAACTGGAGCCAATGGTAACGATAATAACATTGTTAGAAACTGTGATATTCATGAAGAAACTGGAGGAAATCCGATAATAGGAATTTCAAGCATAGGTTCAAATTCATCTTTGGCAGCAAATAATGACAATAATATTATTGATAGTTGTAATATTTATAATTATTACAGCTCTACTTTATCATCAGCGGGTATTTATATCGGTTCTCAAAACAACACCTGGCAAATCACAGCCAATCATTTATATCAAACAAGTCCTTTGACATATACAACTGCAGTAACGCATCGTGCTATGTGGATTACGCCTAATACAGCTTCATTAACATCAGCTAGTGGGTTTGTTATAAATAATAATTACATCGGAGGAAACGCAAGTAATGGTTCAGGTATGTATACTTTTACAAGTAATACATCTACGGGTTTTTGGGGTGTTGATTTGTCTTTAGGAGTTGGTGCAACAAGCACATTTAATGGAAATACCATTGCAAATATTAATGGAACTTTGGCAAATACAGTTACCAACTCATTTCTGGGAATGAAGGTGGCCAATGGAATTGTAACTGTAAATGGTAACACGATAGGTTCAACTACTGCTAATAGCTCAATTGTTTATACAACTACAGTAGCAGGTGGTGGATTCATGGGCTTACAATCATCATCAGGAAATACGGTAAGTATTACAAACAATAGGGTAGCAGGTATTGAAGTTATAGGAAATGCAACCACAGCCACACCTGAGTTTTACGGTATAAATTTAGCAGGAGCTCCAAATGTAACTTGTAGCAATAATATTATTGGAGATACCCTTTTAGCCAATAGCATTTATGCGAGTTCACTTTGTGCCACTTCTACTTTTGCTCAAAATATCTATGGTATCTGGGTAAGCACTGCTGCAACAAGTCCTGTTTATAATATCTCAAATAATATCGTTTCAAATATGAGAACCAATTACCAATCAACTGGTTCACAAGCAGCAAAAATTAAAGGGATTGTTTTGGTTCCAACCACAGCGGGAACCTATAATGTTACTGGCAATGCGGTTAATAATTTATCAACTACCACTAATACCACTTCAAATGGCGCTAACTCTGCAATAGGCGGTATTGTTGTTAGTCAGACCGTAGGTGCTGTAAACGTGACGAATAATACCATTCATTCATTAACATTAAATGGTGCTAGCACAACCGCGGCTGTTCAAAATACAGGTATCTTTTACTCAACTGCAACTACAGGAACGAATATTCTCGCTCGTAACTTTGTTCATAGCCAAAGCATGAGTGCTAATAATCCTTTTGCCACAATCACAGGAATGGATATAGCAGCTGGAAATGGTCTTATCTTAAACAATATGTTGAGATTAGGCATTGATGGATCTGGTAATAGTATTGCCACTGCATGTACCATGCGAGGAATTACTAAAGGTTCGGGCTCAATCAATATTTATTTCAATACTGTTTTGATCGGAGGATCAGGTGTTAATACTGATTTTTATAGAACCTATGCTTTCCAAAGAACAGGAGCAGGAACCGATGATGTTAGAAACAACATTTTCATTAACCAAAGGGCTAACAGTTCAACTGGAGCGGGCCATTTTGCAGTTGGTTTGAATAACAACACTTTATTAAATATGAATTTTAACCTTTTGAATGCTGATTCAATTGGTTTATATAATTCGCTTGCTTACAAAAGCATTTCAAATTGGAAAAGTGCATCAGCAATTGATGCGAGCTCAATTAATAGTTCAATTTCTTTTGTTAACCCTTCAGGATCATCTTCAAATCTTGATTTGCATATTGATGCAAGCATAGCAACGCCAATTGAAGCTTATGGCGCAACTGTAAGTGGAACCGGAACTGATGTAGATTTTGATAACCAAACAAGGGCATCATTTTCGCCAGTTGATTTGGGTGCAGATGCGGGTAATTTTATAGCGAGTGATGTTGCAGCGCCTTCAATCACTTATACGCCATTGGTTAATAATGAAATTACCACAGATAGAACCATCACAGCAACCATTACAGATGCTACAGGGGTTTACGCAAACGGTACTTTCGTACCTAGAATTTATTTCAAAAAATTAAGTGCAGGTGCATGGAATTCAAGTGCGGGAACTCTAACTAGTGGTAATACCATAAATGGAACATGGACTTTTACAATAAGCGCTGCTTCAATGGGTGGTCTGATAGGAGCTGATTCTGTTTATTATTTTGTCGTGGCACAGGATTCAACACCAAGTAGTAATTTGGGCTCATTCCCTGGTGGTGCAGAAGGATTTGATGTAAACACAATCAATGTTTATCCAACACCTTTTAATTACAGAGTAAAACCGATTGTATCGGGTAACTTTTTAGTTGGAGCGGGACAGACTTTTACAACACTTACAGGAAGCGATGGACTTTTTTCTTATATCAATAGCTCAGTAGTTTCAGGAAATATAAGCATTCAAATTACAAGTGATATTGAAGAGCCAACCACAGTAGGCTTGGCACAAACTACTGAAAGTGGTTTAGGTGGGTATACAATTGCTATATCACCTGATGCAGCAGTGATGAGAAGTTTAACTGGCACAACAACCATTGGTAGCAGTGCCATTATTAGATTAGAAGGTGCAGATAGGGTAACTTTGGATGGGAGCTTTGGTGGTTCTGGAAAATACATACGTATCATGAATAGGGCCTTAAATGGTGCATCATTAAATTTAACCAATGATGCAGATATGAATGTCATTTCTAACTGCTATATAGAAGGTGTAAATAATACGGTAGCCATGCTTAACTTTATATCAGCTTCAACAGGTGGAACTGGTAATGATTCTAATTTAATAGTTAGTTGTGTTTTCAGAGATACATTGGGAACGGGTTATATAGCTGCATCAGGTTTGAATAAGCCAAACACAGGCATTCAATCGCAGGGTACCGCTGGAGCCTTAAATGATTATAATACCATCAGAAATTGCGAGTTTTATAATGTCAGGTATGGAGCATTAAATTTAGCTACAACAGGGGGAGATTATTGGACATTTTATAATAATTCAATTTATACGACCAATACTGATAGCTCATACGTTGGTTTATTTCTAGTGCTTGTTAGTGGAGGCGGTGGCCACATCATTCGTAAAAATAGTATCGGAGGGTCTGCACCAGATAGAAGCGGTGCCCCATATGTATGGCGTGGAACAGGTCAGGTTCATGCAATTTTCTTTAGCTCTACCTCTACAAATGTGAGTACAATTGATAGTAATATTGTTGCAAATATTTATGCATCAAGTACTTCAGGCAGTTTCTATGGATATAGGTTGAGCGGAAATACAATCTGTAAAAACAATGTCTTGGGAGGTGCCTTGAATCCTTGGGACACAATCGCTGTTGGTAATAATTGTTATGGTATCATGTCTGGAGGTATCAATCTAATAAAAGATAATTTGTGTGGTAATATTTACAACAGGGTATTGGCTACAGGTATAGTTTCAGGTATTTATGGTAGCAGTGGTAGTTATTCAATTATTAATAACACTGTTAGGGATATTTACCATGCTTACACGGGTGCTTTTAATGGTGCTTCAGGTCCAATTGGCATATATGCACTACCAGCTGTAAATGAGATAGACTCTATTGATGGTAATACCGTCTATAATATTACTTCAGGAAATACTGGTGGATTAAGTGCTAAAGGAATACAATTTGGAACTTCATCTAACAGTAATATCTCAATTACTCGCAATAAGATTTATAATATTACTGCTGATACAAGAAATAAAAATGCCATTGCTATTGGGATTTTGTCTACCCTTTCTGGTACCAATATTATTGCCAATAATCAAATAACCTTGGGAGCAAATACAGGCGAAAGAGTGGTGGGCATTTATAATAATAATACTGCAAACCCTCAAAATATTTATAACAATACCATTTATATTGAGGGTACTTCTGATACAAGCAGCTATGGAATATACAATGGCGGTGCCGGTTCAATCAATGCGATTAATAATTTGATTTACAATAAGCGAACTGTTTCATCAGGTACCGGAGATAACTTTGCTGTCGGATCACTAAACTCCTTCTCGGGTTCTAACTTGAGGTACAATATGATGATTGTAAATGATGTGACTAAACTTTATCAAGTGGGTGTTAGCAGTCTTTCATGGTCAAATTTAAATGCTTTATACCCGACTACCTATAATACCAATTGGGCTGAAAATGTGAGTTTAGTAAATAGCAACAATTTATTTACTTCAACATCTGTAGCCGATTTAAGTATTATTCCTACTAATGCTGAAGCATGGTATTCAAATGGTAAAGGAATAGCCCTGGCATCAATAACAAATGATTATATTGGCAACAGTAGATCTAATACAATTGTTGGAGGTCCTACCGATATTGGAGCATTTGAAGTTACTCCGAGTTCAATACCAAGTTCAGCTATTGAAAGTGCAACGCCTTCAAATAGCGCAGCAACTACTTATACATTTGCAAGTCGCCAGGTAGCTTCTATTAATTGGGGTGCAAATGGTACAGTTCCATCAACTCTTGATGTTAAGTATTATACAGGTAATGTGGCGCCTAGTCTTCATTCGGCCATGAAGTCATATAAGGCATATTATGTATGTAATCCAACTGGTGGTTCAGGTTATGATTATACGATATCTTTGTCTTATGATTCAGCTTTGTTTGGCAATGTGCCATCAAGTAACTTAGCTAGGTTGGTTAATTACTCATCAAGTTCATGGACAAAACTAGATAACAGTATTGCCAATACAATAACAGGGTTGGTTGCAGGAAATACAAGCCTGTCTGCTGCAAGTTTGAATGGTAATTTTACAATTTCCGATACCACAACCATTCCACCTTCTAGCGTGAATTTGAGTTTGACAGCTTATTTGCAAGGTTTGTATTTGGGTTCAGGATTGATGACTGCTTCACCATTTAATGCGGATGGTATTAGTCCAACAAACCTTGCCGATACAATTATTGTTGAATTAAATAATACCGCTACATTAGCTACTAGTTATTCAAATACTGCGACTATTAGTACATCTGGAGTTTGTAATACAGTATTCCCTGCAGCAGCATCTGGAAATAGCTACTATATTGTAATTAGACATAGAAATTCTATTGCAACATGGAGCGCAAACCCTGTGTTAATGAATCCAGCAGGTACAAGCTTTAATTTTTCAAGTGCTGCTTCACAATCATTTGGAGGCAATTTGATGAATGATGGAACAGGAATATTCATGATATTTACAGGAGATATCAACCAAGATGGATCAGTTGATTTTAATGATTATCCTAATTTAGACATTGCGAGTTCTAGTGGTGTTTTAGGATATGATTCAAATGACTTAAATGGAGATGCTTCAGTAGATTTTAATGATTACCCGCTCATAGACATTAACAGTTCAAATGGTATCATTTCAGTTACTCCATAATTTAAACTAAATAAAAATAAAAAGAAAAGCCCAAACAATTTGTTTGGGCTTTTCTTTTTTTTGGACTAGGCACTTAATCTTATCTCATTTTGAAATCCTTTAGCTCTCCAGTTATTTGCCATTTACCATTTTTCCAAGCCATAAAATCATAACTGCCATCAGGTAAATAAGTTTCATACATTCCTAAATTACTAGGTTTTGGGGGAACGATATTTTCATAAATCAACAGGTTCTTCTTCTCTTCATATCGCAATGTCATAGTTGCGAAATTGTTGAATTCCCAAATCATTCGTTTTAATAGTTTCTTTCCTTTTACATCAAAAATAGGCGCACCAAAAACGGGTAAGTTGTTTTGAAAAGTTAATACATCTACCACCTTTTTGTTGCTTCTGCTGGTATTGCCGTCCCATCCGATTAATGTATAGAATTTTGTTTTACCAGCTTTGTTTAAGGCCATTTGATAATAGGTAGATCCCCACCAGAAATCAGCGCTTGTAATAGTATCATAGGGATTGTTAATTCGACTACTTCTGTCTATTAGCGGGTAATAAGCTCGTAAATTGGCAGTATCTTTTATCTTCTTAATTTTATTAGGGTTCATTTGAATTAAACCATAATAATGAAACTCCTCTTCATTGGTTCCCAAATTCCAAGTCATTATTCTAAACATATCATCTGGAGCATGAAGAATAGAAACTGTTTTCAATGAATCAAAAGGATAGTAATAGGAACCTTGAACTTTTATTGCCCTTACTAATGTGCGAATAAAGTTTTTACCACTAGTCAGTCTCTCTTCTTCATCGTAGGATTGAATCATACGTTCGCTCAAACCCATTAATCTAATTTCTACATCATGCAGACTATCCATAGTAAGGGAGTCAATTCTATTTTGAGCTTTGGCCTGTATGCCGAAATAAAAAAAGAGGACAATGAGTATTTTTTTCATGAAATGTTCTTGGTTTAGATCGTTTTATTAAATAATAACGCAGCGAAAATAGCTTTCAGTATGTAAATTATGCATGTATATTCTAATTAAACTCGAACAACCAAAACTGGTATGCTAACCAAATGCCTTACAGCATCAACGGTTGAGCCAAAAATGAAATCTTTTAGGGCAGCATGACCATGGGCACCCATTACCAACAACTCAATATTATGTTCTTTAGATATTTCTGCAATGTTTTTAGCTCTTCTTCCATATCCTAACATAGTTTCTGCTTTGTATCCTAATTCAACTAAGTTCTTCTTATATTGATTAATATTGTATAAGTCTTCTAAACTTTCATTATCCATTACCTCACCGCCATACCGAGTGGCTGCTACCGACTCAACAATATGTATTAAAAGGTATTCAGCATCAGTCCCGCCAACAGCCAAAGCATGTTGAATGGATGCCTTGTCGTTATCTGAAAAATCAAGTGTAATGGCTATTTTGTTGTAAGTAAAGGATTCTATTTTTTCAATCCTACTAGCGGAACCATGTGGCAAGTATGTTTTTTGTGTAAATTTAATTATTAAGGGTTGGAAAATGATGTACAATAAAAGCAGAGCTGCAAACAGAACCAGCGAAAGTACAGGAATCTCAAGCCATCGGTATGAATCGGATAAGCCATCAATAAATGAACTAATTTCTTCAAGCACCAATTTTACGTTTAATGAAATGATAATGATGGCAACCAACCAAGCCAAATATTTAATGGTTTTGTTGATGGCAAACTCGCCCATTATTTTTTTATTGCTAGTGAAATGAATGAGAGGTACAATGGCGAATCCCAATTGTAAGCTCAAAATAACTTGACTTAAGATGAGTAATGCACCTAGCTTTTCTTCACCATAATATAGAATGGTAAAAATAGCGGGAATAATGGCAATCAAACGCGTAATTGTTCTCCGAAGCCAAGGGCTAATCCTTAAATTTAAATAACCTTCCATCACGATTTGTCCTGCTAATGTGCCTGTAATCGTTGAACTCTGACCAGAGCAAATTAAAGCAATGGCAAATAGGGTAGGGGCAAGACTTCCAAACAAAGAGTTTAGCATGATGTGTGCATCTTTGATATCGCTAATCTGATGAAAGCCATTGGTAAAAAAGGCTGATGCTGCAAGTATTAAAATAGCAGCATTCACAAAAAAAGCAAGATTTAAGGCAATGCTTAAATCAAAGAAATTGTATCTAAGTGCGGCTTTAATACCTGCATTGTCTTTCCTGAATTTTCTTGTTTGAACTAGAGATGAATGTAGGTATAAATTGTGAGGCATCACGGTGGCGCCAATGATACCAATGGCAATGTACAAAGCATCACCCGAGAGTGCGCTTGGGACAAAGCCTTTCATGATTTCAATGGAGTCGGGCTTAACAATAAACAATTGGGCTATGAAAGAAAGTCCAATAATGCTCACCATGCTTACAATAAAAAGTTCAAGCTTACGAATACCTTTGTTGATTAATAATAACAATAAAAAGGTATCAAAAGCGGTGATGAGAATGCCATAAAGCAAAGGCAAATGAAAAAGCAAATTCAAACCAATTGCCATTCCTATTATTTCGGCTAAATCACAAGCAGCAATGGCTATTTCTGCAAAAGTATACAATGAAAAATTGGCCCATTGTCCAAACTGTTGTCTGCTTGCTTGTGCTAAGTCCCACCCTTTTACAACCCCTAATCGCGCGGCTAAACTTTGCAAGAGCAAAGCCATGAGGTTGCTCATTAATAATACCCAAATAAGGCTGTATCCAAATTTGCTACCTCCTGCAATATCTGTTGCCCAATTGCCAGGGTCCATATAACCTACACTCACCAAATAAGCAGGTCCAATAAACGACATGAAAGTACGCCAACGATTTTGCTTCTCTGGCACTTTCACACTTTCGTGAACTTCACTTAATGATTTGTCTGATGATTGCATCTTATTTTACCAAAATATTTTTAGCTACTTCGTTACTTATAAATATTTCAATTTTACCGTTTAATAATAATTTTAGAGAGCGATCGTATTCATTTATTTCTATCACCATTAGTTTTTGACCCAGAGTTAAATCAATTTTTTTGAGGTGTTGTAAAAATGGCACCGAGTGATTGATTACACCACTCAAAATTACTTTTTTGTTTGCTTCGACAGTATCCAAACTCACAAATGCATTGTTATGAAACTCTCCGTTTTCTCCAGGAATGGGGTCTCCATGAGGATCATGAGTGGGGTAGCCCAAAAATTCATCAAGCTTGTTAATTAATAATTCTGATTGAATATGTTCTAATTGCTCGGCTATTTCGTGTACTTCTTCCCATCCAAATTTTAATTTTTCATGAAGAAAAACTTCCCAAATTCTATGCTTTCGAATGGTTTGAATGGCTACGTCCTTGCCTTTTTGGGTTAGGTTTACACCCTTGTATTTTTCATACTTTAGCAACTTTTTGTCCGATAATTTTTTTATCATATCGGTAACCGATGCAGCTTTTGTTTGTATGTTTTCAGCAATAGAATTCGTGCTGACACCGCTACCATTATTATCAGAAAGCTTGTAAATGGCTTTCAAATAATTTTCTTCTGTAAAAGAATACATACCGCAAATATATTAATTTTAGACAAATCTAAATTTATATTTAGATTTGACATTTAATTTCACCTAAAACAAACAATCTGATATAATTTTTGTTACATTTGACTTAGCTTTAATACATTTGTCTTATGTTTAAAAAATTCATGTCTTACGTTACATTTTGGAAAAAACAAGATACTGACAGTCCGTCATCATTCAACTTAAAAGTGATGCATGGAATCAATAAAATATCTATTTTAATGTTCTTAATGGCATTAATCGTCATCATTGTGCGCGTGGTACGCAGTTTGTAATTTCAGAAATAATAAATTTAGAAAAATTATGTTTATGTACTTTATCATTCCTCTGGCACTTAGCTTTTATGTGAGTTGGAGGTTTAAATCAAAAGCCAAAAAATATTCAGAAATTGGTTTGAGCAACCACATGACGGGTGCTGAAATAGCCCAGCAAATGCTAAATGATAATGGCATTTATGATGTAAAAATTGTGAGTGCAGAAGGTCAGTTGAGCGACCATTACAACCCGCAAAACAAAACAGTAAACCTGAGCCAGGATGTATATTATGGAAGAAGTGTTTTGGCTGCTGCGGTTGCTGCCCATGAGTGCGGACATGCCGTACAACATGCGAAAGCCTATGCTTGGTTGAATTTCCGTTCGGCCATTGTGCCTATTGTAAGTGTTACATCAGGTTATTTGCAATGGATATTGTTGGGAGGCGTTTTATTAATCAATACTTTTCCTGCTTTGTTACTAATAGGCATCGTGTTGTTCTCATTAACCACCTTGTTTTCATTGATTACCTTGCCAGTAGAATTTGATGCAAGTAGTAGAGCCCTTGCTTGGCTTGATACCAGTGGAATTGTAAGAAAAGATGAGCATGAACTAAGCAAAGATGCATTGAGATGGGCTGCAAGCACTTATGTAGTAGCCGCAATCGCCTCCATAGCTACATTGCTTTACTATTTGCAGATATATGCAGGTAGAAGAGATTAATTATATTTTAGACACTATAGAAGCCCCGCAAGGGGCTTTTTTGTTTTCATTTGTCTATTATTACCCTAATCAATAACCGTAGGGCAAATACTTTGCATTCCAGAACTACCGCTAATCCATCAATTCCATATCACTCAATTCAATCTCTAAGGCTTTTGTACTCATAAATATTTCAGTAATAGATAGTGCCAATGAAAGCATCAATGAAGCCAAACTCAATCCGAAAATGACAAAACTAAAAGTCTCATATTCCAAATAAATACTCATCATACACAATACGCATAGGAAGAAACTTATTACCCCAAAGGCCTGCATGTTTTTTATATAACGTATTCTTTTACGCAAACTGTGAATTTGATGAATAATGGATGTTTTATCTAAAGGAGATTGTTTATAGCGTGTATGTAAGTTTCTTATTAAATTGGCTAAAGCCAGAAATCGATTGGTATAAGCCAACATTAATAATGTGATGGCCGGAAATAATAAAGCAGGTGTATTAATCGAAATTTGCATACAGGGCAAAGTAAATTCTTTTTTTTGTAATGTCGATTGCTTTGATTGCAGCTAATATTCATGAGTGAAAAGGTACTAATTATTGGTTCTGTTTGGCCCGAGCCTGATTCATCAGCTGCGGGTAGTCGCATGATGCAGTTAATTGAATTATTTCAATCACAAAATTGGCAAATCACTTTTGCTAGCATTGCTAACCCAAGTGAGTTTATGTTTGATATCGAAAGCATAGGTGTTCAAAAGGAATGTATTCAACTAAATAGTCGCACATTTGATGATTTTATACAAACCCTCAAGCCTAATATGGTTGTATTTGATAGATTTATGACTGAAGAACAATTTGGCTGGAGGGTAGCCGAACATTGCCCTGAAGCCATACGGATATTAGACACAGAAGATTTCCATTCATTAAGGTACGCCCGACAAAATGCACATAAACAAAATAGAAATTTTGAATTTGATGATTTGCTAAAAGAAGAAATTTCAAAGCGAGAAATCGCTAGTATTCTGCGCTCAGATCTCACGTTAATAATTTCCACTTATGAAATGGATTTATTGAAGACCGTCTTTAAAATTGATTCTGATTTGATATATTATTTACCATTTATGCTGGATAATATGTCTCAAGAAGATATCATCAAAATGCCATCATTCGAGGAAAGAAAGCAATTTGTTTCAATAGGGAATTTCCTACATGAGCCCAATTGGAATGCTGTTCAATATTTAAAAAAGGATATTTGGCCACTTATTAAAAAGCAACTACCGGAGGCAGAATTGCACATTTATGGTGCTTATTCTTCCCAAAAGGTATTTGAATTACATAATGAAAAGGAAGGTTTTATTATTAAAGGCAGGGCTAAGGATGCTAATCAAGTTATAAGTAATGCTCGATTGCTTTTAGCTCCTATTCGTTTTGGTGCGGGCTTAAAGGGTAAGTTGCTACATGCCATGAAATGCGGAACACCATCCATTACAACTACTTTAGGTGCAGAGGCAATGCATGGAAATTTAGGATGGAGTGGCTACATTTCGAATGATATCCTAGAATTTAGTAATAGCGCTGCAAATCTATATTCGGTAAAAGAAAAATGGTTGCTAGCTCAGCAACGAGGAATAGATATTATTAATTTATGCTATAACAAGAAAGTAATTGGTCAAGCGTTACTTAGGAGAATAGATGAGATACAGAAAAACTTAGTACAACATCGTCTACATAATTTTATGGGTTTAATGCTACATCATCATACCATGTCAAGCACAAAATACATGTCGAAATGGATTGAAGCAAAGAAAGAAAATATTGGTAAAATGTAAAATTCTAATTTTCTGATTAAGTAATGCGTTTTTTTATCAATCTATTTTAATCAAACTTCCAACTTTCTCTCAAAAAGAACTATTCCATTGACCTTTTTCATCATGCCATTTGTCAAAAAAAAATGGTTCAAAGCTATTTTTGCTAATAAATAAAGCTCAATTTCTTGGCTCTGTAGAGTTTGTATGAGCAGGGGAAAATTATGCTGGATTTTTTGGATCCAAACATCTTGAGTTATTTACACTTTTTGAGTGACAGGTTCAGAATTGAAAGGTGGGAAGGGCTGTTTTAATTCATTATTTTTCTTCAGATAAAGCAATAATGGTATCGAATTCATACGCTGTTAATGACGAAACTGAAAGTCGTCCTTGCCTAACAAGACCCATGTTTGCCAATCTATTGTCTGCTTTTATTTGCTCTAGGGTAATAGTTTTCTTTAGTTTTTTGAAGCATTTTAGGTCAACAACCACCCAATTTGGATCTTCGGTAGTTGGGTCTTGGTATGATTCCTTTGCCACCTTAGCAATACCTACAATTTCTTTCCCTTCATTGCTGTGATACCAAAGCACTAAATCCCCTTTTTTCATTTCTTTCAGATTATTGCGGGCTTGATAGTTTCTTACACCATCCCAAAAAGTTATTTTATCTTTCTCAAATTGTTCCCAACTGTATTTAAAGGGTTCTGATTTAACTAACCAATAGTTCATATGATAAATTTTTGCGTGAAGTAAATAAATTTTTGTTACAAATATATTTTTAGCATAAACAAAAAATTAAATTTGCTGCAAATATGGATAATACTGAAAAATACTTCGTGGTAGCTTATTATTATTATACTAAGATTCAAGATGCTGAGCAATTTGCTGAGCAACACTTAAAATACTGCAAAAGTCTGAAGCTTAGAGGGCGCATATATGTTGCCGAGGAAGGTATTAATGGAACGTTCAGTGGTTTGGTAGAAAATTGTGAAACCTACATGCAAGACTTGAAAAAAAATCCAATGTTTTCGGGTGTTAGTTTTAAAGTAGATGAAGCAACAGAACATGCATTTAATAGAATGCATTGTAGATATAAGAACGAGATTGTAAACAGTGGTTTAAAAGAGTTGGATGATATTGATCCAAATGAAATTACAGGAAAGCATTTAAAAGGTGACGAGTTTTTAGAATTAAAAGATGCTGATGATGTTGTTGTGCTTGATGTGAGGTCGAATTATGAAACTAGAATCGGGAAATTTAAAAATGCAATAACCTTAGATATTGAAACTTTTAGAGAGTTTCCTTCAAAACTACCTGAATTAGAAAAGTATAAAGATAAAAAAGTAATTACCTATTGCACTGGAGGTGTTAAATGTGAAAAAGCAAGTGGATTTTTAATGAAAAATGGATTTAAAGATGTATATCAACTACATGATGGTATTATTGGATACGCCAAAGATACTGGAGGTAAAGACTTTGAAGGGGTATTATATGTATATGATGGAAGGGTAACCGTTCCCATAAATACTATTAATCCTGCAACCATTGGTCATTGCAAAGTTTGTAATGAAGGAACTAATCGTAGTTTAAACTGTGCCAATGTTGATTGCAATGAACAATTTAATATGTGCGAAAAATGCGCAGATGAATTAGAAGGCGCATGCAGTGAAACCTGTAAAACAGCACCTGGAAAAAGAGCCTATAACGGAACTGGATATTATACCCGACCTGTTGTAGAATAATTAAGTTCTTTCAGCAAATATCGTAAGTCTTTGTCCCCTCTTAATTTTAGAGCCTTTTAGGTGATTCCATTTTTTTACCTCACTAATACTCACATTAAACTTATCAGCTATCGTAGCTAGTAATTCACCTCTTCTTACTTTATAAATGATTTTCTTCGTGTAAGATTTGTTAGAAACATTTCGTGATTTAGAGATTTGAATATCATTGTTCAAGGCCAATAATTCTGTGTCGCCAGCCCTTGATTTAATATTACTATCATTAAGAGCTGCAAATTTGACAGCCTTATTGTAAGGCAATGTTAAAACAATTTTTTCGTTGCTAAATGGAATATAACCTCTTCTGAGTGAAGGATTATAGCTTTTAATTTCATCGATTGGCATATCCAATGCCAATGACAACTGTTCAACTGAGTAGCGATTGTCAACCATTACAGTATCTAAATGGTAATAGATTGGAATATTAGCAGCATATAAATTATGCTCTGGGGCATAACTCATAACATAGGTAGCAGCTACAAAAGCAGGCACATATCCCCTTGTTTCTCTGGGCAGAAATGGCATTATTTCCCAAAAGTTTCTTTTACCACCTGATTTTCTTATCGCTTTAGAAACATTTCCAGGACCACAATTGTAGCTAGCAATCACTAATAACCAATCTCCATAAATTCTATATGAGTTTTTGAAATATTTTACAGCCGCTTCAGTTGATTTGATTAAATCCCTTCTTTCATCTAATAAATGGTTTGTTTTTAATCCATACATTTTTCCGGTAGGAGCCATAAATTGCCACATACCAGTTGCCCCAACGGGTGAAACAGCATTTTGGTTTAAAGCCGATTCAATAACAGCAAGGTATTTAAGCTCTAGAGGAATGTTTTCGCGATTAAAAATATCTTCAACAATTGGAAAATAATAAGCTGAGTATGATAATATTTTCGACACCAAAGCCCTTTTTCTTATAGCATATAAATCAATATATCCCTTTACATATTGGTTATAATCCAAAGGGATTTCAGTTTCTAGTAATGAAAGTCTGTATTTGTATACCGAATCTGCATAAACAGGTATATCATTATCCTCAAATCCATAAATGTTTAAATCACCTGCTGGAATTTGTGGGTATAATTTGTTTCTTAGTTTTATAGTGTTACTATCGATACTTGCGATAATAGACTCGTTATTCTGATTTGAGATAGGTTGCGAAACAGCAAACTGACTTATCAAAATGGATATGGGTAATAATAAAAATCTTAACTTATATATCATTAAACACTTTCTTTAAATTGAATGTAGTCAACGAAAATACACATAACGAATGAATTATCAAAGTTATGACTTGGAATTGTCCTTCCACATTCAAATGTAAAACGACTATATTAATGGAATTATTGTGATTGTGTGGATTTTTAATTGGCCATGTTTATTCGGAAAATCACCTTGGTTCCTTTTTCCAATTCGCTTTCTACCCATAACTTTCCTCCATTTTGTTCAATATAATCTTTACATAAAAGTAAACCTAGTCCAGTTCCTTTTTCGTTGGATGTTCCATAGGTCGTAAAGTGTTCATTAAGCTTAAATAGCTTTGTTTGTGCCTCAGGTGAGATACCAATTCCATTGTCTGCAATACATACTTGCAATTGGCTATTTATTTGAAAAGCACTAATGATTATGGTTCCTTTTGGGTTGCTAAATTTAATGGCGTTACTAATTAAATTCCTTAAAATAAGATGAATGTGATTGCTGTCAGCCAAAACAATATGCCTATCAATCACTTGGTTTATTAGTTTAATTTCTTTGGTATCTGTTTGTAATCTACATAATTCAATTACTTGATTTATAGTGCTTCTAATGTCAAACGAATGAAGGTCTGAATTAATTCCAATCAATTCGTTTTTCGACCAAGTTAAGAGATTTTCAATCGTTAGATTTAGATTTTCTACATTTCTATTAATACTTTTTAGGTATTTTTTTGTTTCAATGATGGTTAACTCATCATCTTCTTCTACCCAATTCAGCACTTGATTAAGTGTCTTGATAGGCGCTCTTAAATCGTGGGCAATAATGTTAAGAATTTTATCTTTTACTGCGTTATTTTTTTCTAATTCATTTGCTTTGTTATTAAGTTCTAGGGTTCTTCGTTCAATAATATCTTCTTGATTTTTATTTGCTATGGCCAATTCTTCCGATAGGTCTTGAACATCAACAAAGGCTATTGAGAACTTTCTGGTAACTACAAAAGCCATTATAAATACGAAACTTATTAAGCCAATAGGTAATAGGTATGTAGATTTAATTACCTCTGTGCTATACATGGCATCGTTAATTAAGCAAACAAATACTATTAAAAAACCAATAAACACCATGAATGAAAGCCTAACTTTGTTAATCAAGGCTCTAACCACCACATTTGCCATAAATATCAGTTGAATTATTGAAAATAGTTTAAAGAATGGCATTATATAAGATGAAGCATTTACAGTTGCAAAAACAGTAAATAATATGATTAATAGATTGATAACGCAAAGCGTATATAGGATAATTTTGTTTGTTTGTTTCGGAAAAAATGCTGTTAAAAATAGCCCACCAAAAGTAATCATACTGTAAATTGAAATAAACTCAATTTTCACTAAAATTTCCCATGGAATTACAATATCAAAATTCCTCAATATCGCCATATCAGTGCTGATTAGCCTTAAAAAAGATGTTAGACATAGCAATGAAAAATAGATGGCAATGGTATCCCTTTTGCTTACCATGAAAAATGATAAGAAGTAAATAAACATGATAAAGAAGACGCCTGCAGAGAAAGCAATAAAAATGATATTTTGATTGAAAAAAGCATTCATTACATTGCCATCTCCAATTTTAACTGAATAATTTATTCCCCCTGTTCTATAATAGTAATTGGATACCTCAAAGTATATATCTAGAGTGTCCGAAGTAGGATTAATATAAACTACCTGAGGTTTATAATCAGGTTCAGCTGTTTTTTCGTTTGTTGAGAAATTACCTACCTGAACCAATTTATTATTGTTTATGTAAAGGTTGTAGTTATTGTAAATACTTGGAATGTATAGGCCAACCAAAGATTTACATTTTTTGGAATCAATTAGCACCTTAATGTGATAGGTTGCAAATCCATAGCGGTTATATTTATCGTTATCCCAACTTGCAGGCACATATACTTGTTCAGCTAATGTTCCTGGTGTTAAGTCTTTTAGTGTCTTTTGCCAATAAAAGTCCCATTCTCCATTTAAATCAGTTGGAGTTAAAAAAAAGTCATTCTTTTGACGCAAATCTATAAAGCCTTTACTAACATTTTCTGCATTGCTATTAAATAGAATTAATAACAAGGTGATAGTAGTAAATAGCTTTTGTAAGGATAGCATATGCGTCAAAAATATAAGATATTAGCTAAAAATCAATATTGTGCCTATAATTATAAATGAATTGACTATTTTTCTTTATGAATAACTATTTTTAAATGAAAATTTTACATTTTAGGTGGTTACCCAAATATTGTTAATTTTGTGAGCGGAACAACTTGGATTTTTGTGAATAAAGAATTAAAAGTAATTACGATTGAGTCGGATTTTGGTGCTGGTAAAAAAGGGGCTAAGTTGGGCCCTCAAGCAACCTTAAAGCAATTACAAATATTAGGCAATCAGACATTTTGTAATTCAGAAGTTATTAGGGTACAAGCTGATGGATTAGAAACAGAAAATTTACCTCCTTTTTCCAAAAATATTGAGTCTATTTTTGATGTTCATCAAAGGGCATTGTTGGCAGTTGAAAGTGTTCTAGCAGAAAATAAATTTCCATTTGTGATTAGTGGAGACCATAGCAATGGTGCTGCTGTGATTTCAGCAATCAAAAATTTTTACCATGATAAAAAATTAGGTGTTATTTGGATTGATGCCCATGCAGATTTGCATAGCCCTTTCACCACGCCTTCAGGCAATATGCATGGAATGCCCTTGGCAGTAAATTTAGGCGTAGATGATGGATTGGATGGTGATGATAATGAGGTTTCCGAAAAAGAAATTAAATTATGGCAGCAATTGTTGGCTTTAGGTAGTAAAAAAATTACACCAAAAATATTTCCTGAAGATCTTGTTTTTATTGATTTAAGAGATTTTGAAGAGGAAGAAGAGTTGATTATTAATAATATGGGGATTAAGTATTTTACCCCAGAAACAAGAAAGTCTATTGGAATTGAAGCAATATTGCTTCAAACTCTAGAGCATTTAAACTCTTGTGATTTGATATATGTATCTTTTGATGTTGATAGCCTTGATCCTGAAATCTCAATTGGAACAGGAACACCCGTTCCTGATGGATTGTCTCTAAGTGAGGCAGGATTCTTGCTTACAAGTTTCCTGCAAAATAAAAAAATAATTGGATTAGAATTTACAGAAATAAACCCACTTTTAGATAGAGATAAACCTATGGAGTTGGTTGCTGCAAGTTTGATCCATCAGATTTTCAGTTAAAAATTTAAATACCAAATCCTAGGTCATTTTTTAAGTAGGCACTTCCCTCATTCAAATGTAGGGCATAATTTTATAGGAATTATTAAAAATACCCACCTAATATCTTATCAATCAGTTTAAATGAACCAATAGTATGATTAAGTTGATCCTACTGCATTAAAAGATAGATTTCCTAAGCTTTAGTTGGAGCAGATTAATGCAATTAATTAACTATGAGAGATGCTAATGAGGATTTCTTTGTTTGGGTTATTGATTTTGAAAAAGAAAAGCAAATTCTTATTTCAATTATTGATTTCTCCAAGCAAAAAGTAAAGGTTATCTAGTTAACATCATTGAAACTTGTCAAGATGAAAAAATCATTGCTTGTATTGGCCTTCTGAATATTCATATTTATAACATGCTCGCATTAGCTATAATATAAATGGAAAAAGCAATCAAAGAGAATATAAAACGTTATTTGGAAATTATTTTTTTACACACATCATTTAATTGATTTAGTCTATAAATAATAAGTGTTCACCCCAAAAATTACCTATGGATATATAGATATTTAATTATGTTATAATTTCATATTATATATAGGCGGCAAGCAAAAGAGCTTGTCGGATTAAAAGTGATTTGCACCTTCTAAAATTAGAAATTTAGGAATAAAATGTATTAATTGTAGAAATATTTTTTTATAAAAAATGGAAACAACATTCAGTTATTCATTGGAGGGACAAGAGACCAAAAGATTATTGTTTAGAAGAATTACTGAACACGATTTTGAAATATGGTTAGAATTTTGCAAATACCCTGATTCGTTGAAATATATTTTTTCGCAAGAACAACTTAAAGTTGAAGATCCAATTGAGCGATGTAGAATGTGGTTTAATAAGGTATTTCATCGATATGAAAATGGTCTTGGTGGGATGAATGCATTAGTAGATAAACAAACAGGCGAATTTGTTGGTCAATGTGGTTTATTAATTCAAACTATTGATGACATCGAAGAGTTAGAAATTGGTTATTCAATTATGCCATCATATCGAGGAAAAGGATTTGCCTCTGAAGCGGCAAATAGATGCAAAGAATTTGCTTTTGAAAATGATTATACAACATCACTCATTTCGGTAATAGTTCCCGAAAATTTAGATTCAATAAAAGTCGCTATGAATAATGGAATGAAGTTAAGCAAAACTACCATCAGCAATGGAGATCTTGTAAATATTTATAGAGTTAATAAACCATGACCCACGAACATCATTACAAAATAACTACTATTTGGGAAGGCAATAAAGAGGATGGAACTAATAATGTTAGAACTTACGATAGAAGCCATACTATTCGTAACTCGGGAAAGCCAGATTTACATTTAACTACAGATAATACATTTGTTGGTGATAAATCAAAACTGAATCCGGAAGATTTGTTGGTATCGGCCATTTCTTCTTGCCACATGTTATCGTATTTGTATCTATGTGCAATGGAAGGCATTATCATAACTGAATACATTGACCAAGCAAAGGGGGTAATGATTGAAAATGCTAATGGTGGCGGACAATTTATAAACGTAACTTTAAATCCAAGCATAAAAG
>CANHJJ010000003.1 GCA_947460565.1 Bacteroidota bacterium | reverse complement strand
TTGATACCTCCCATATGTGCTGTAAATTTTCCAGAAGTGGTTTGAATACTTCCTGTCAAATTGATACCCAAATTTAGATTGATAGGACTATTACCAATATTGCCAGTAAAATTGTGATACAAGGCATAGTCCATTCCAATGAAAGTTTTAGATGTAGGTTGAACGGATAAATTCAATAACATCAAAGGAGGATCACGGTATACATCCCCTGTCCCTAAAATATAGGCAGGTGCATTGGCATATTGATTTCCGGGAATGACAACAAATGATTGCTCAAGGTCTCTGTTGATGCCAAAAAACCTGTAGTAGCCATTTACATTAAGTTTCTTTAAAGGCAAAAGTCCTGAAGGTCCCGTTGATATTGGTTTAGAGCTGTCGGTACTATCTTGATTTTGAGCATACATATGTATTGGCGATTGAACCAAAATCAAGAAGATACAAACATTAAAAAATCGACTAAAAATGTAATTTTTTTCCAAATCATTAGTTTTATGTAAAGCGAATGTATTCGATAAGATACCTTAAAACCATAATCCCTCACCCAACTCACATACTTCAAGTAATTTTCGGAACTTAAATATCTACAACATCACTACTACAAAAAGTTGCAAATAATTGAAAACAAATTATTTGCTTAGGTTTGTCAAATCAAAAAAAATTGTATTTTTGAGCGAATAGAATGCCAAAAAATTTTACATATTCAATAATATTTGCTCTAATTTTTGGTTTAGGAAGTTTATGCCATGACAAAATGATGGCCCAAAACATGACTTCTATACCTATGGTAAAAAACTACCCGAAACAAAATTATAACGGGGGGACACAAACATGGGATATTTGTGAATCAGATAATGGCTTGGTGTTTTTTGCCAATAATGACGGCCTACTTATATTTGACGGTAAACAATATAGCCTTCACCCGCTGCCCAAAAACACCATTCTTAGATCAGTGTATTACGACAATGCAAGCAAGCGGATATATGTGGGCGGACAGAATGAATTGGGGTATTTCATTTTTGAGAAGAATGGTTCCCTTCGTTTTGAATCCTTGGCGCAGCTTCTTCCCTCTGATTTCAAAGGATTTGAAGATGTATGGAGCATAGAGGAACAAAATGATAAAATCTATTTTCAAACAAGTCGATATGTATTTGCTTATGATGGCCAAAAAATGAGCTTGCAAAGCCCCTCAGCCAATCTACTTGAATATATGTTTAAAGTTGGCAAAAGGCTACTCCTTACAGATATGAATGGAAGTGTATTTGAGTTAAAATCGAACCAATTCAAAGCCCTGATTTCTGATACAAAATTGGACATTTCCTCATTACTGCCTTCCGGCAAAAATGATTTGCTCATTACCACCTATAAAAATGGTATTTACTTTTTAAGAGGTAATACAGTTGTAAAATCAGATAAAGACGAAAGCCCACTGAAAAATAATAGAATATACAGAGCCTGTACCTACGGCAATTATTATGTGTTGGCCAGTAACCGCGCAGGCATTTATTTCTTAGATAGCAGTGGCAGAATCGTAAACAACATCAGCATAAAGGATGGCCTACAGAATAACAACGTACTCTCTTTGTTTAAAGACAGGAATAACAATGTTTGGCTTGGCCTAGACAATGGCATAGACTTGGTGCGATTAAACTACCCTTTTGGATATCTATTGCCCGATGGGTTGTTGAAGGGAACTGGCTATACCATGACCGAGTTTAACAACTACTACTACTTTGGAACCAACAATGGCTTATACTGCAGGGCTAAAAACAATAACAATTCAGATGCCTTTCAACTTGTGAGCTACACAGAAGGTCAAGTATGGAATACACAAGTGATTAATTCAAAACTATTTGTTTGTCACCACGAAGGTTTGTTTGAAGTAAATGGCCTTGTAGCCAATAAAATAAGCGACACAAGAGGTTGTTGGAAGATTATTAAAGATGAAAAAAATCCCGGTTATTTCATCATGGGAACATACAATGGCCTAAGTGTTTTTAAATGGGAAAACAATTCGTTGGTTTTATCTAACAAATTGGCACGATTTAAGGAATCGAGCCGATTTATAGAACAAGATGAAGTAGGAAATTTGTGGGTGGGCCATCCTTATAAAGGTCTTTATAAAATCAAATTAGATGATGACATGCAGGGCATCAAGCAAGTGAGGCTGTATGGCACAAAAGACGGTCTTCACAATGAAACTGAAAACTATGTTTTTAGTACCGATATGGGAGTTTGTTTCGCCACTGAAAAAGGCATTTATAAATACCGCAGCGACCTAGATAAATTTGAGTTGTCAAAAACCTTTGCTCCTTTGCTTGATACAAGCATTGCCTACAAACGAATCATTAATGGAAAAAACGGCAATATATGGTTCATCAGCAGCCAAGAAATGGGCTATTTAAAGCCTAGTTACAATGGAGTGGATTATACCTATTCAAAAGTAAAACTGCCCAAGCTAGACCAAAATTTAGTGGGTGGATTTGAGTTTTTAAACGAGTGCAGTGATGGCAATTTGTTTATTGGTGTTGAATCAGGTTTTGTTAGTATTGATTTATTACAAATAAAAAAATTCAAGCAACAAGCGCCAAGTGTTTTAATCACATCGCTTAACTCGCTGAGCGTATTAGACTCGGTGTACTACAAATACTTGAACTCAAGCTCTGCCGAAATTGAGATAAATGACCGCTCGGTTGAGTTTTCATTCAGTTCTCCTAATGCCTATTTTTATAAAGATGTATTGTTCTCAAGCTATCTTGATGGATGGGACAAATCTTGGTCGGCATGGAAAACCACCAGTACCAGAGAGTTTAGCCGCTTGTCTTATGGGGATTATACCCTGCGGGTAAAAGCAAAATGTATGTCGTTAGAAGGACCCGAAACGCTTATAAAAATTCATATTCCAGCACCATGGTATTGGACCCCATTGGCAAAGGTTTTTTATTCTATTTTAGCCTTGTTAGCTGTATTAGTGATTGGGTTCTATCCTCAAATGTTGGTGAGAAAAAAAGCATCAAGATTGATAGCAGCTAAAGACGATCATTTTAAACAACAAACCGAGCAACTAAGGCTTGAGAAAGAAAAGCAAGAAAAAGAACTAATAGAACTTAAGAACCAACAATTACAAAGGGAATTGGAACACCAAGGCAAAGAATTGGCTTCAAGCACCATGCACATTGTGCAGAAAAGCGAAAAGCTATTATCAATTAAAGAGAAATTGAAACGAATTTCTCAGATCAGTAATGACCCTAAAATAAAACCTGAAATCAGCGAGCTAATTAAAGACATTGATAAAGACACCTTAATTGATAAGGATTGGGAAAAATTTGAATTGTATTTTAATAATATTCATGAAAGCTTTACCCAAAGTTTAAAGGCCAAATTCCCAGTACTATCGGCCAATGATATTAAGATGTGCGCCTATTTGCGAATGAATCTATCTACCAAAGAGATTGCCAGCATACTCAATATTTCGGTGAGGGGCGTTGAAATTAGCAGGTATCGCTTGCGCAAGAAAATGGAGCTAGACAATGGTACGAATCTTACAGATTATTTATCTAGGTTGTAATGATAATTTACAAAAGGCCTCGCAGCTTTTGCAAGTGTTAAGCGCAGCGTCACTTGTGAGGATAAGTAAACAAAGTTTTTATTAACTATCCGTAGTCTTGCGAGCCAGATACTGGTAGGGCTGACTACGGATTTAAAATGAAAAAAGTTCTTAACTCCCTCATAAAACCAATTCCTCAAATAAACGTCTTGCTGTCTTTTCTAAGTCGTTACACATACCCGGATGTGGCCTTGAAAGCTGAATGGCTGAACTCCTTACAGCCGTAAGCCATCTGAACCTTGATGGTACATCCAACTCAGCTATGGGTCCGCAATGCTTCTCTCCATGGGCAATCTTAGCCAATGATTGAAGGTTTTTTTCGATTTGCTCTACATCTATCTCTTTTGAAAAGGATACTAATTTTGCTGAATCCAAAGCATAATGAACCCTTATGAAAGCTTCTTTTTTGCAAAACAAAATGATGCCCACATTGATAAATTCTTCTCGCTCAACAACTGGCAAGACCCGAATTACCGAATACTCATATAAGTGTTTCTCTTGCATGTTGGGCTTCATTTATAAATAATTCGGTGTTGTTCAATCGTGCAAGAAAAAAGTTCAAATACATGGCTCGCAATTCATCTGGTGATTTATCAGAATCGCTCCACACAAGCCACTCATTTGGAATTAAATTAACTATCTCGGTCAATTTCTCGGGAGTCAATACTTTCTTTATTTCTGCATCAACCTGCGCTAGCAAACTGGCTTGTGGCAAAAGTACGTGCGTTTTAATAATAGCAAAAGGTGTTTTACTAGCAGCTTCCCAATCAGAACCCCCATGATGAAAATACAGACATGCACCATGGTCTATCAACCAAAGTTCTCTGTTCCATAGCAGCATATTGGTATTCCGAAAAGTGCGGTCAACATTGGTAATAAAGGCATCTAGCCACACGATTTGAGAGGCAAGTTGGGCTTCAATAGTTTTCACTACAGGGTCGAAATTAATAGCCCCTGAAAGGAAATGTAGCGCTAAATTCAAGCCTTTGCTGGCCTTTAACAAATCTTGAATTTCTTCATCAGTTTCTGTTTGTCCAAAGGCCTCATGCAAATCTGCAAAAACCAATTCAGGTACTTTCAGTCCAATGGCACGGGCTATTTCTCCTCCTAACAGTTCAGCAATGAGAACCTTGGGACCATGCCCAGTTCCATTAAATTTAAGCACATATTTAAAATCATCATCGCCTTCGGCCAAGGCAGGCAAAGAACCCCCTTCTCGCAAAGGAGTGATATATCGTGTAATGGTAACTTTTCTCAAGCCTAGCATCTATGGTATCTTCAAGTTTATGCAATGCACATCTAGTATGCAATCCAAAAGCCAAAATTAGCAATATTTTTAAAAGGAAAAAGGCCAGATTTCTCCGGCCTTTTTCAAATATACACAAAACACTAAAACACTAGTTCACTTGGAATTTAATCGTTTTAATCACGTTATCTGATTCGATTTTCAATAGATATACACCTTGTTTTAAACCATGTGTATCCATGCTGATGGTACCTGTACCGCTATTTGCATTGTTAGATTTAACATTCATTTGTTCGCCTAACATATTGTAAACATATAGTTTGGTTCCAACTTCAGACATTTGACCTAAATCAATGAACAAAGTACCAGAAACTGGATTAGGATATACTTTCACATTGTTCAATTCAGATTCTGTAACACCACCTACTGCTTCGCACTTGTTACAAGTATTCCAGCAATATGTACCCACTATTAGAGCAGCTGTATCTTTTATTACCACATTTCTATTTGTGAAGTTTCCTACAGTTTTAGTACAAGGATCAGATGGACTGAATTGCTCTTGGTCTAACCAATTACCCACAGTGAATTTGAAGTCGTATGAACCTGTATCTAAAGTTAAAGTAGTAGCATAAATATTGCTTCCTATCAATGTCATAGGTGTACAATTACCGCACCATCCGTTGAAGCTACCATTCAATGTTACACCTTTGATAGCAAGACTATCATCAAGGTAGTTTTTCATATTAACCTTAAAGGTAACTTTGGTTTTAGGTGCTGTATTTTGACAGCTTACACAACTTTCCCAACAAACTATTGGAAGGGTATCATTCAATTTATTTACAACCACTGTTCTGTTTGTAAAACCAGATTTGGTAGTGGTACACACTGAACCTTCTTTCAATGTTTCTTGTGATTTCCAGGCACCTATTACGTATTTGTAATCGTAAGAAGAATCTTTATTTAATAAAACAGTTGCATACCATACATCCGTGTTACCCACTTTAGTCATTGGCGTACAAGCACCACACCAATTGTTAAAAGTACCATTCAATGTCACTGTATCACCAGCAGCAGGTTTGTTTTTACTCATATCAACTCTGAAAGTAAGGTAGGTTTTACTTGGTCCACCAGTATTTCCGCATGATGAGCAACTTTCCCAACATACCATCGGAATTGAATCATTTGTTTTACCCGTTTTGTATACACGGTTTGTGAAATTACCTGTAGTTTTTGTACAAGCGGTTAAGCTTGAACTTAAGTTTTCTGAGGATTTCCAGGCACCTATTACGTATTTGTATTCGTACTCAGTATTTGAATCCAATTCAACTGTTGTAGTCCACATTTTAGTTCCTGGCATATTGGTCATTTTTGCACAGTCACCGCACCAATTGTTAAATGTACCATTCAAGGTAATGGTATCACCAGGTGCCATTGGTAAATTTTTGGTATCAACTGTAAATTTAACCTTCACTTTTGAAGATACGGTATTGGTCAAAGTACCAAAAGTTACATCATCAAAATAATAAATTTTTTCACCAGCAGTAGCACCATCAGTACCAAAGTTGAAGAACACAGTTAACTTTTTGTAAACGTAAGAATAGTTGATTTTAGCTGTTCCATTAGCTTCGTTAGCAAAATCAAAAACCAATACTTCCCAATTGTTGGCAATTGTAGTTGTTGCTTCTGTTTCAACACTCTTTCCAGCATCGTTAGGGTCTTCTACTTTCATTCTTACTTTAATACCTGCGTTTGGAGAGTATACTCTCATGCTGATTTTTGTATCAGTTGAAGCTACAAAAGGAATTTGGTTATCAAAACCAGTAGTACCACCAATAGTAGTTCCAGCCCAGGGTTTGGCCGAATTAGACTTAATAACTTTACAAGCTTTATTAGTTGAATTTGCAGGATCAACAACGATTGAACTTGCATTACCTTCAAAATCAGTTAAGCCATAGTTTAAAGTAGTGCTTTCAAAAGAAACAGGCATGTTCAAAGCATTTGGATTTACAATCAAACAATTAGCACATGACTCCCAGCAAACCACAGGCAAATTAACATTTGAAGTAACATTGTATGAACGATTGGTAAATCCACCACTTGTAATAGTACATGAACTACCTGCTGCTAGTTTTTCATCAATATCCCAACCGTTTATGGTAAACTTATATTCCATTGCACCAGAATTAATTGGTAAAGTTACTGACCAAATATTGGTATCAGCAGTTCCTTTAACCATTGGGTTACACGAACCACACCAGCTATTAAATGTACCATTGACATACACAGTTCCATTTACAGCACCATACTTTTTCATGTTTATATTAAATGTTACATTAGAAGGGGTAACAGGTGCCATTTCGATATTGTCGAAATAGAAAATTTTCTCACCCGCAGTTGCACCATCAACACCAAAATTGAAGAAAGCTGATAATTTTTTGAAACTGTATCCATAGTTTATGGCGGCAGTACCTTTTGATTGAGTAGCGAAATTAAAAGATAACGTTTCCCATGTATTTGCAACAGTGGTAAAAGTATCGGTTTCAACACTCTTAGTTGGGTCAGAAACATCTTCAGCTTTCAATTTCACTTTCATACCCGCTGCTGGAGAATATACTTTCATTTTTATGATGTTTCTATTTGCAGCAAAAGGAATGGCGCTTGCAAAACCAGTGTTTCCAATTGTTGTACCAGCCCAATCGGCAGCAGAAGCAGTTTTAATTACTTTAACGACTTTGTTATTGGCATTGCTTGGGTCAGCAACTATTGAACTTGCATTACCGCCAAAATCCGCAAGCGAGTAATCTACATTAGTAGAATCAAAATAAATAGGCAAACTTACTTTTGTTAGCACGATAGTATTGCATCCCACACAAGATTCCCAGCATACGGTAGGCAAAGTCACATTTGAAATAACATTATACGAACGATTAGTAAAACCACCGGTGGTGATAGTACAAGAAGTTCCAGCAGTTAACTTTTCGTCAATATTCCATCCGTTTATGGTGTATTTAAACTCAATCGGACCATTTGTAATAGGCAATGTAGCTGTCCAAATATTGGTATCTTGAGTTCCTTTCACCATGGCATTACATGAACCACACCAAGAGTTAAAAGTTCCATTTACATACACAGTTCCGTTTACTGCGCCATATTTGCTCATATCAACACTAAAAGTGACATTAGAAACAATTGGTGCAGTAGGTGGCAACATTTTAATGTCATCAAAATAATAGTCCTTGTTTCCAGCAGTATTTCCATCAACACCAAAGTTGAAGAAAATCGACAATTTCTTATATGAATTAGTAAGGTTTAAAGTAGGAGTGCCATTCGCAAAATCAAATACCAAAGTATCCCAAGAATTTGCTTTTTTAGTTTTTACATCCACTTCGCAACTAATTTGCCCATTTGCAGCATCCTCTGCTTTTAGTTTCACTACAATGCCAGTATCTGGAGAGAATACTCTAACAGACACCTTAGTAGCATTGCTAGCAAATGGAATCGATGAATTAAAACCAATTGTAGAAACAGTGCCGCCTACCGTAACACCAGCCCAAGACTGCGCTCCTAAGGGCTTATTAGTTTTGGCCACTTTATTAGCACCCGAAACTGGGTCGGTAGCAACAGAAGTTGACCCGCCCCCAAAATCTGTGAAGATGTATGTAAAACCAACACTGTCGAAATTTATGGGCAAACTTGTTTGGCCATAAATCAATTGTGCTGAAAAAAACAGCAAAATGAAAAATTGTAAATGTCTAAATGATTTCATATTTTATTTTTGATTTAGTGATGTAAACATACGTACATAAATATAAGTTACAATTTTATATGCCCCTTCATTGTTTTCACTAGTAAGAAATATTACACAAGCTACTACTACAAGACTACTACAACATAATATAAAATTTTGATTTATAGTTATTTAAAATGATATTTTTCTGCTTCTATTTTGCTTGAATAGAGCCCTTTTGAGGTTAAAATTTTTCAATTTTAAGCCATTCTATTAGGTTTTTCTACTCAATTTTAAAAAGAAAATTATGAGAACATTAACATTAAAAAAACAAATAAAGAATGGATTATTGGTACTTTGAAACTTAGATTTTTCTTTTCTCTCAGTTTTCTTAAATTGCCTTCGAATATTATCGTTTTTATGACTGAATTTAAAGTTCGTACCATAGCTGAAATGACATCAGCAGGCGAGGATGCCGAAATTTTGTTTTGGGTGGGTTGTGCCGGAAGTTTTGATGAGCGAGCTCAAAAAATAACCAAAGCTGTGGCTAAAATTTTGCATGCTGCTGGTATAAACTTTGCAATTTTAGGAACAGAAGAGGCTTGTACGGGTGATCCTGCAAAACGCGCAGGAAATGAATTCCTATACCAAATGCTTGCTATGCAAAATATTACAACATTAAATGCATACAACATCAAAAAGATTGTAACGGCTTGCCCTCATTGTTTCAATACGATTAAAAACGAATACCCTGAGTTGGGTGGCTCGTATGAAGTATTGCACCATACGACCCTTATTAATCAACTCTTAAACGAGGGTAAAATAGCAATAAAAGGGGGTGCATTCAAAGGCCAACGCATTACTTACCATGATAGCTGTTACTTAGGCAGAGCCAATAATATTTTTGAAGCACCTCGTGAAGTCATAGAAAAATTGGATGCTGAATTGGTTGAAATGAAAAGAAGTAAAGCCAATGGTTTATGCTGCGGTGCAGGTGGGGCTCAAATGTTTAAAGATGCAGAGCAAGGCACCAAAGAGGTAAATCTTGAAAGAATGGATGATGCCTTAGAAACCAATCCTTCTGTGGTAGCTGCTGCTTGCCCATTTTGCATGACCATGCTAAGAGATGGAGTAAAGCATCACAACAAAGAGCAAGAGATACAAGTGCTTGATATTGCAGAATTAATTTCCAATGCAATGGACTTATAGTCATGCAACTTCATAAAAACATATTTTTTGCCCTCTTTCTCTTATTATCGAGCTATTTTGTTTCATTAGCTCAGCTAGACAATAAGTATTTACAAGACAAAATTGACATAAATTCCAGTGACAGCAATCGTATAGGCTTGATTCTGAATGCTTTTAATTACATGCGAAATACCGAGTATTACAGCAAAATAGAAGTAGGGCGTACTTTGTTTGGCTATCAACTGAATCCAAATCTATATTATCAAGTTAATCCATACATTAAATTACAAGCAGGTGTTTTTTTAAGGAATGATTTTGGCGCAGAAAACACATATACTTCCATTGCCCCTACCTTCACACTTAAAGCACAAAAAAACAATTTTAGTATGCTCTTCGGCACGCTAGAAGGAGCTCTAAGTCATAGGATAATTGAACCTATGTTTGATATATCAAGGGTAATAGAAAATAGACTAGAAAACGGATTTCAAGTAAAATACAATACCCAAAGAACCTTTTTTGATGCATGGATTAATTGGGAAAAGTTTATTGAGAGAGGTTCACCCTACAAAGAACAACTTACTACAGGGGGCAGTTTGCAGCACAACCTCTTTGACTCCAAAGCAAAAAACAAAGATTGGAATGTATTGTTTATGTCCCAAGTTATGCTCTCGCATCAAGGCGGTCAGATTGACAATGACAGTGTCAATCAATTGTATGTGAAAATGAATGCCGCTGCCGGGTTGAGAATTTCCAGAAGCTTTTCGAATCAATTTATAAAGGAAATACGCCTTGAGCCTTATTATCTAATATACAAAGAAAACTCTAGTTCGGGAATGCCATTTGATAATGGAAATGCAATGTATTTGAGCGGCTTTGTGGATACCAAATATCTGGGTCTAATGATTAGTTACTGGAATTCACAAAACTTCCTTGCACCGAGAGGAACAGCTATTTACCAATCCCAAAGCATAGATAAGTCGAGCTATTTTATTCCCAATTACAAAAGGGAATTATTATTTCTCAGGCTATTGTATGAAAAACCCTTGTTCGACAAACTTTACTTGACGGCAAGATTGGAACCCTTTTACGACTTTGCAACAGCAGACCTAGATTACTCATATTCCTTTTATTTGAGCTATAAGCAAAACATTAATTTTGGAAGGGAAAAATAATTTCACATCCTTAAATGGTCACTTTATCTTTATTAAATTGAACTTAATCGAAAAATAATAGCAAGTGATTGTAACTTCATGCACATTTGCAACGTATTATAGAACAAACACTACAAAACTATGAAAGTAATTAAACATTCATTACTGGCTATTATGCTTTTAGGGGGATTAACTTTTAATACTTGCAAAAAAACAAAATCTCAATCGAGTATACCTGTAAAAAAGGAAATAGCTAAATCTGATAAGGAATGCGTGTAACAATTGAGCGGCCCAACGTAATTTCATCAGCATATTCAAGTTCGCCCCCTATGGCAATACCTCTTGAAATGGTGCTAATCCTTACATCCAATCCAGCCAATTTTTTAGATAGGTAATAAATGGTTGTATCGCCTTCGGGGGTGGGGCTAAGGGCCATAATTATCTCTAAAATTTCTTCAGCCTTTACCCTCAAAATCAACTCATCTATCTTCAATTCATCTGGACCAATACCATTCATGGGTGATATAACACCACCTAGCACATGGTACATGCCATTGTACTGATTGGTGTTCTCAATGGCAATAACATCTCTCAAATCTTCCACCACACAAATGGTTTGGGTGTTTCTTTTTGGGTTAGCACAGATATTACATAAATCGTAATCACTTACATTATAGCATCTCTTACAATAGTTGATTTTTTCACGCATATTAATAACGGCTTCGCCCAATTTGCGTGCATCGGAGGTAGATTGTTTTAATAAAAATAAAACCATGCGAAGGGCAGATTTCTTGCCAACCCCAGGAAATTTAGAGAGCTCATTAACTGCTTCCTCTATTAAAGATGATGGATAATTCACTTTAGCAAATGTATTGACTAAATCCAAATTCAACTCTTTAACTAATTCACAATTTCTTCATATAAATTTGGTCATCCTTACATCAAAAATTAATGAAAAATTTGCATTTCTAAATTCATTTTATACATTTGTCTAACATTTGTTAGGCAATGGCAGAAATATTGAATATCAGCAGAAAAGAACAAATTGTAAATGTTGCTGCAAAATTGTTCAAACAAAAAGGCTTTGTTGCTACAAGCATGCGAGATTTAGCTGCTGAGTTAGGCATAGAGGCAGCGAGTATTTATTACCATTTTAAGTCAAAAGAGGAATTGCTCGAAAAGATTTGCTTTGATATGGCAGATAAATTTATTACCAATGCAAGAGAAGTAAATGACATTTATTTTAATGCAGAAGAAAAATTAAGAATGGCCATAAAGTTTCATGTCGAAACCATCACTGAAAATCAAAATCAATCGTCTGTTTTCTTGAGTGAATGGAGAAACCTAAGCGAGCCTAAATTTGCGCTTTTCAAGCAACTCCGCCAACAATATGAAAATCAATTTACCATCATTTTGGCAGATGGTGAGAAGGAGGATATTTTTGATGATGTTGACAAGAAATTTGCTGTGTTAAGCATTCTATCGACCATAAACTTTATTAATGAGTGGTATAAGCCTGAAGGCAAGATGAATGCAAGCGAAATAGCTGAAAAACTTAGCAATTTCATCATGGGTGGATTGCGAAAACGATTGGTAACAGATAGGTAAATTAAGAACTACGAATTGTCAATTATGAAGTAAACAAATGCAAACACTTCAACTATTTAGCTTGCAATTATTTAACCCAATAACTGAATAAAATAATTAAGATAAAAACATATGTACGGAAATGCTTACATCGATCCAAATGAAAAGCCAAAATCAATAATTGATGGCGAGGATCCTATTAAATTGGCTGACTTTGAAGCCAGAATTGCAAGAGGTGAAAAAATCGAACCAAAAGATTGGATGCCCCGCGAATACAGAAAACAACTAATCAGAATGATTGAGCAACATGCTCATTCTGAAATTATAGGGGCTTTGCCGGAAGGCACCTGGATTACACGTGCTCCGGGCTTCAAACGCAAACTTGCTTTGATGGCAAAAGTACAAGATGAAGTAGGACACGCACAATTGCTTTACAGTGCCGCTGAAACCTTAGGAAAAAGCCGCGAGGCCATGATTAATGATTTGATTACAGGTAAATCAAAATATTCAAATGTTTTTAATTATCCTGCTTATACATGGGCCGATGCTTGTGTCATTGCATGGCTAATAGATGCAGGTGCTATTATCAACCAAGTAGCAAATGCCAAAGGCAGTTATGGCCCATACGGACGCGCATTGGATAGGATTTGTACCGAAGAAAGTTTCCATCTAAAATATGGTCATGATAATGTGGTAACCTTAGCTACCGGCACTCCTGTGCAACGTAAGATGGTTCAAGAAGCCCTTACACGCTGGTGGCCGCCTATCATGCACTTTTTTGGACCAAGTGATAAAATATCAAATCATACTGAAATATTGATGCGTTGGAAAGTAAAAATGGCAACAAATGATGATATGCGCCAACAGTTTTTAAATATGTATGTGCCTAAAATTTGGGATTTAGGGTTAACAGTTCCTGATGCCAATTTGAAGAAAAACGAAGAAACTGGTTTGTGGAATTATACCGAGCCAGATTGGGATGAATTTAAGCGCGTAATCAATGGTGGTGGTCCATGTAATGCCGAGAGATTGGCAGTTCGCAGAATGGCTGAAGAAAAAGGAAGGTGGGTAAGAGCTGCACTATTAAACAAATCAGAAAAATACGTTACACCCTTAGCATAACATGATACAATCATTAGATCCTCGTATAGCTCGAGAGAAAATAAATGAAGAAAACAACATAGCCCCTTTGACCGAAATGGATAATTGGGAAACCTATGAGGTCTTTCATCAAAAGAAACGTGGTGATCAACACATTCATGTGGGCATTGTGCATGCACCAAATCCCGAAATGGCTTTTCTATTCGGTAAAGAACAATATGGCAGAAGAGGCATTAGCGTAAATATGTGGGTTGTGAAAACCAGTAATGTATTTGCATCAGATTATGATGATTCAGACATTTTTGATACTGTCCCTGAAAAGCAATACCGTGAGGCAGGTGGTTATAAAGTGATGAGTAAGATAAACAAATACAAAAAGGAAAATACATTATAATACAATTATTTCAGAATTAGATTTGATCAAATATGGTTAACTATTGAATTCTGTAATCTTTAAATCCATAAATAAAATTACATGGAACACATAAAAGAACTATTATACAAAATGGCTGATGACTTATTAATACTAGGTCACAGAAATAGCGAATGGACGGGGCTTGGTCCCATATTGGAAGAAGATATTGCTTTTTCATCTATGGCACAAGATAAAATAGGACATGCGCAAGCATTGTTTCAAATTTTGTTTGAATTGGGCGAAGCTGAACCTGATACAAATGCCTTCATGCGTGAAGCAAAACAGTTCCATAATTCACAATTGGTGGAGTTGCCAAATGATGATTACGACTTCTCATCAGTTAGGCATTTTTTATTTGACCATGCAGATCAAATTCGCTTCAATATGCTTTCTGAAAGTAGCTTTGAACCTTTGGCCAAAGTTGCACGAAAAATAAAAGGAGAAATAAAGTACCACGTTTTTCATGCTGATATATGGTTAGTAAAATTAGGAAACGGCACTGAAGAAAGCAAAGCACGCATGCAATCGGCTTTAAATATGGCTTGGAACTATGCATTAGGAATATTTGAAGAGGGTGATTATGAATTACAATTACAATCTGAAAATATTTTTGCTGGAGAAAAGGAATTACAAAAAAGATGGTTAGAAGCCATTAATCCAATAATTGAAAAGGCAAATTTAAAAATACCCGCAGAATCAGATTGGAATCCTATTTTAGGTGGACGAAAGGGATATCACACTGAGTATTTGGACCAATTGGTTAATGAGATGAGCGAAGTGTTCAGGATCGAGCCTAATACAGAGTGGTAGTGACATAAAAATATGGCTAATATTGCTGGAACATTCCAGCAATACTTGATATCAAATCAAAGCTAATTCAACCTTAATTTAGCAATAAAATTTCATAAAAGCTAGCAGACAGTTTTATAGAAGATTAACGTTTAGAAAGAGATTCTTTTAAAAAAATTAATATTTATTTTAAAATTTTTTGACCGACATAATAATCATATAACAACTATTAAAACTAAAGCCAAATAAGCGCATGAGGGCCGCAGAACTAGTTTATGGCAACCAACATCTCTGAAAGAAATTTTCTTTCTTTCAATAAATAACCATTGCCTCTAACTAGAATATTTACCCTTATGTTTTCAACCGAAATAGGCGCACCAAAATCTACATCTGTAATATTGCTATGATTGATGTCTTTTCCATCTACAATAATTACCGCACCACTACCCACTACTTCTAATTCATTCCCATTGGTTACTATAACACCCGTATCTTCACCCAATCCAATTCCTAAGCATTGTGGGTTACTTGCCACAGCTTGGGCTAAACGACTAAATCTACCACGTTTATCGAAATGTGAATCGATGATTACATTGGCAACAAAAGCCAATCCTGTTGTAATCTTAACTTCTCCTTTTAAATGTGCCAATTCGCTCTTGCCCTGATATATCATAGTATTGCTCATAGCCATAGCACCTGCGCTGGTTCCAGCAATTACAAAATTTGATTCGTTCAAGTATCTATCATGAAGTATTTGGTAAATATCGGTTCCACCAAATATACTCGTTAAACGCAATTGATCACCACCGCTAAACATAGCGCAATCACAATTCTTTATTCTCTGAATGAACTCAGGATTGTTTGCGTCTGATCTATTACGAATGTCAATCACCCCTACATTCGTGCAGCCAATTTTACCAAATGAGTGTAAATAGTTTTCTCCTACCTCCAAAGGAATGGATGATGCGGTTGTAATCACTTCTATGCGCTTGTCTGTTCCGCCCGTTTCAACAACGATTCTTTTTAATATGCCTAGTTCAAAAAAGTTTAAACGATTGCGCTGAATAAATCCTTGCTCTAAGTCTGTGCCCTTATCTTCAGCCCCTCCAACTGAAATTAGCTTGCCTTTTGGTTTTTCCAATGTATTTTATTTATTATTGTTTCTGAAGTGTGCGAATATATACTTACCACTAAAACCACCAAACTAAATTCAATAAACTATCAACATTAAAATAGAACATAAACCATGAAAGTATTAGACATTAAAATTATGCGGGGGCCAAACTATTGGTCAATTCGCAGGCATAAGCTGATTCAGATGCGCCTTGACCTTGAAGAATTAGAGCAAAAGCCAACTAATTTGATTGCTGGATTTGGTGAAAGACTCGAAAAAATGTTTCCTACTATGTATGGACATCGCTGTTCTGAAGGTGTTGACGGAGGTTTCTTTATACGAGTAAAAGATGGCACATGGATGGGACATGTGATAGAACATATTGCTTTAGAGATTCAATGTTTAGCTGGCATGAATTGTGGTTTTGGACGAACTAGGGGAACAGGAAAAGATGGTATTTACAATGTGGTTTTTAGCTATATGGAAGAAAAAGCAGGAGTATATGCTGCAAAGGCTGCCGTTGAAATAGCCATATCGTTAATAAATAATACTGAATATGACTTAGCAAACGATATCCAAACACTGAGAGAAATTCGCGAAGACGAACGTCTTGGACCGAGTACAGGTTGCATTGTAGATGAGGCTGTAGCTCGAGGGATACCTTATATTCGTTTAAACAGAAACTCTCTCGTTCAATTAGGATATGGTGTAAATCAAAAACGCATCAGGGCAACAATTGCAAGCACTACAGGTAGCATTGCTGTAGATATTGCATGCGATAAAGAAGAAACAAAAAACCTATTGGGTGCAGCAGAAATTCCTGTTCCAAAAGGTAGAATTGTATACACGGAAGAAGGCTTAGAAGCAGCTATTGAAAGTATCAAATATCCCATAGTTACGAAGCCTATTGATGGAAATCATGGAAAGGGAGCAACAACCAATATTAACAATTGGGATGATGCTATAAAAGGATTAGAAGCCGCTAAAAAATATTCACGTGGAGTAATAGTTGAAAAATTCATAACAGGTTTAGATCACCGCGTATTGGTTATCAACTATAAGTTTATAGCTGCTGCCATACGAAAACCTGCTTCGGTAATGGGTGATGGTAAGCACAGTATTCAAGAATTAATTGATATCACAAACTTAGACCCAAGAAGGGGTTATGGACATGAGAAGACCTTGACCAGTATAAAGGTAGATGATTTTACCATGGATATTTTGGACAAAAAAGGATTGACCTTAGGTTCAGTTTTACCAAAGGGCGAAGAGCTTTGGTTGAAGCCAACTGCTAATCTAAGCACAGGCGGAACAGCAACGGATGTGACAGATATGGTTCACCCAGATAATATCTTCATGTGTGAGCGGATAGCTCGCATTATTGGATTGGATATTTGTGGTATAGATATTATGGCCAACACCCTTTCAGAGCCATTGGCAGAATCAGGTGGTGGTGTGATAGAAGTGAATGCTGCACCAGGTTTCAGGATGCATATAGATCCAGCTGAAGGATTACCGAGGAATATTGCCGAACCTGTTATTGATATGTTATACCCACTTGGCAGCACGGCTCGTATTCCAATTATTGCTGTTACCGGTACCAATGGAAAAACTACCACCACACGCCTAATGGCACATATGGTGAAAACCATGGGGCATAAGGTTGGATATACAACCACTGATGGTGTTTATATCCAAAACCAATTGATGATGAGGGGAGATTGCACAGGACCTGTAAGTGCAGAGTTTGTGTTAAAAGACCCAACGGTTGACTTTGCCGTATTGGAATGTGCAAGAGGTGGAATTTTGCGCTCAGGCTTAGGTTTTCATAATTGTGATATAGCCATTGTTACCAACGTAGCTGAGGACCATCTAGGCTTAGGAGATATTGATACAATTGAGCAATTAGCAAGAGTGAAAGCAGTTGTACCTGAGAGTGTTTTGCCAGGCGGTTACGCTATCTTAAATGCCGACAACAAACATACAGTAGGCATGACAAAAGATTTACGTTGCAAGCATGCTTTCTTTAGTATGGATGAAAACAATCCTATCATTAAAGAACATACTGCCAAAGGTGGTTTAGCTGCAATCTTCGAAAATGATTATGTAACTATCTGTAAAGGCACATGGAAAATAAGGGTAGAGAAAGCAGTTAATATTCCATTGACATATGGCGGAAGAGCGACTTATAACATTGCCAATATTCTTCCTACTATACTCGCTGGATTTATCCGCAATTATAAGATTGAAGATATGCGATTGGCTTTAGCTACCTTCATTCCCGGGCCGGCACAAACTCCTGGTCGCATGAACATCTTTAGATTTAAAAACTTTGATGTGATGGTAGATTATGCCCACAATACTGCAGGCTTTGAAGCCATTGCTGATATGTTGAGCAAAATAAATGCAACCCAAAAGGTGGGGGTAATTGCAGGTGTAGGTGATAGAAGAGATCAAGATACCATAAACTTAGGTAAAGTAGCCGCTAAAATGTTTGATGAAATAATTATACGCCAAGATAAGAACTTGAGAGGTAGAACAGAAGAAGAGATTATTGATTTGATGACTTCTGGTATTAGCGAGATTGATGCAAACAAAAAAGTTACTACCATCAAAAAAGAAAAAGAGGCCATTGAATATGCCATTAAAAATGCTGTAAAAGGAAGTTTTATTACCATTTGCAGTGATGTGGTTCCAGATGCATTAGAACAAATCATGAAGCTAAAAGAAGAAGAAGATTTAGGTAATCTTGAATTGGGGAAATAGTCAGTTTAATTAAGCTTGATAATAAAAAAGAGGCTGTCTCAGTTTGCGGATGAATCATAAGAGTCACAGAAGAAAAAATCGTTTCAAAATGGGAGCAAAAAGACTAGTTTGTATCAATAATAAACCAATACAGTAATCAAAATAGAATTCAAAAGGATTGATAAATAACAACGCTTTTGGGTTTTTACCTATATTGGCCTCGTGGATTTACAAAATAAAATTACCGTAGTAACAGGAGTTGGCAAAGGTATAGGCTATGAAACCTGCCTTCAAATGCTTGAAAAAGGGGCCATCGTTTATGGTTTAGGAAGAAATAATGTAATTAACCATTCGAACTATACCTTCATTGAATGCGATGTCAGGTATTTTGAAAAGGTTGAGTTCGCTTTTAAACAAATATTAGTAAAGCATAATAGGATAGATGTTTTGTTAAACAATGCAGGTTTAGGCTATTTTGGAATGCTTGAGGATATGAGTGTTGAACAATGGGATGAAATGTATCAAACCAATGTGAGTGGCATATTTCATTGTTGCAAAATGGCATTGCCATTCATGAAAAAAAATCAATTTGGGCATATTATCAATATTGCTTCTACAGCTGCTTTAGAGGGTATGCCGCAAGTATCTGCCTATTGTGCAACAAAATGGGCTGTGAAAGGCCTAAGCGAATCTTTATTTAGAGAAGTGCGTGATTATAGAATCAAAGTTACTTGCATCTATCCAGGTTCAACCAAAACTGATTTTTTTAGAAACAGCCCTGGCATCAAGCCTCATGATTATATGCTGATGCCCCATGATGTTGCATTGGCCATTATCCAAGCGATAGAAATGCCTGACAATTTCCATACAGTAAATCTTGAAATAAGACCGCTTCAACCAAAAGGACCTAAGGCTTAAAGCTTTCCTCCTAACACAAAGGTTTTACTATAGGATTGGGTTTCTCCATGAATATTAAACACCTCAAAATTGGCTATGTAAATTCCATAGGCAGGTATATTTCCATGCTCATCAATACCATTCCAAGAGTAAATACCAGATGAACCGAGCAATTCATTTTTAAATAGTGTTTTAACTAACAAACCATTGCTATTGTATATTTCAAGTTTGGCCACATTTCCTGTTTCACTGAATTGATAACTAAAATTTACCACATCATGAAATCCATCCCCATCTGGACTGAAAACTTCTGGTTGAATGAGTAATGCAGAGCTATTTTGAGTAGTTTCAAAATACTGTGAATTACGAGTGGTAGGGGTAGCATAATTTGCACTTGCTGAAGATGAAGTCCAATTGCTTCTATCATTCACAGGCCTGAAAGGATTAATACGTTCAAGACTTACAGCTTCTTTGTTTTCAAGCAAGGCAAAATGCATCTTATCGTCATAGATGAATTTCTCGATTCGCCCTCCATTCAAATCGCTCAGCAAAACAGTACCCGCATCATCATTGTAAGAAGGCATTGTTTTCACTTCAATTATCTGATCAGGAAAAGCCACAGAATGATTCGACAAAATTTTATCTTTACTATCAGTCAAAACTAAAAATTGTTTCGGAAGTATTTGCCAATAATCAGTTCCAAAGGCATTAATCTGATTGATTGAATCTCGTTCATCCGTATTACAAATAAGATAGTCTTTCAAATCAATAAACTTATTGCTGCTATTGTATAACTCAACAAAATCAGCGCCTGAAGAACTTGGATTAAACAATACTTCATTGATATGCAAATCATTTGAATCTGCTTTTTCTGATAGTCCAAAATCAGCATAATTTCTATCAACAGAAAAATTATTTGCACAATCAGCCAAGCTATCTATTCGAATACGATAAGTAGTATTTGAAAGAAAACTATCACTCATTTGCAACTCAATTCGGGAAAGTGAATTATCTATAAAATGATGATATGAAATGCCCCTGTTTTGGTTATTAAACCAATAATGTGTGTAAGCATTACTTGAAAGGCTATCGAGCGTTTTATTAAAAACCAAAACCAATGTTTTGTTATCAATAGGATATGCTCTGAGCAACTTTAATTCAGACTTATCAGGATTGTATGTATGTAGACTGTTTATTTTGCCAGGTGTTGCTCCTTTTGGATTGATTGAAGCACCCCAATTGCCTTCTCCCATGCAGGGGTTATTGACGTCCAACATTTCCAAACTCCATGCAGCACTTTGTTTTATCTTATCATTCATCCACTCATTTTTATAAGAAAGATTATGTATAATAAAATTCTGTTCATTCAGTAAAGTAAGTTCCTCATCTAAGGCTAGAGAAGGAAAACTATTCAATGCAACCAAATTAGCCAAGTCATTCAAACTTTGTTTGTCTTTATCATCACATACCACCACATAACTATCTGGATAAAGAATGGTATTTGGAAAAGTATAGCTTGAATTTCCTTTCTTAAGTTTCCAATTATTAAGTCGAACAATATTTTTACTTCTGTTATGCAATTCAATCCACTCGGCATTTGGAAGTAGACCAACAGGTTTAGGATTAGCAAACACTTCAGTAATAATGATATCGTTTTGTTTAACATCCGTTGTTTGTGGAATAAAAACAAAAGACTTACTAATATTTATAGATGCATTACCCAAACAATTTTTCAAGGTATCAAAGCTAAGCAGGTATATATTATCCCTTAATAATGCTGAAATCAAAACCAGCATCATGCTGTCTTTTCTTTGTCCTATTATTTGTTTTGATGATACTGATACACCATTCAACAGTACTGATGATAGTTGTAATGAAACTTCATCCATCTTAGAATCGAACACAACTAACAATTGCAATGAGTCAATTGGTTCAAGACTTTTGATTTGAGGTCGTGAGGTATCAGCAAGGTTTTTAAAATTCGAATTGTATTTGCAAGGTGTGCCTCCCTGCGCTGCTTGAGAGGCTTGCCAGTTGTCTCCTTCAAAGCATAATGAAAATGGATTGAGCATTTCTAAGGTCCAACCACCATCCTTTTTACTAGCATCTTTATACCAAGTAGTATTGTAATTAATCAAGTGAATCAACTTACCTATATCATCCTTTAATAGAATTGAATCACTGTCATTATTTAGAGAAGGAAATGGAGATAAGCCAATGGTTTTGCCATAAGATGAAAATTTACTCTCATTGCTCAATGCACATAATACAATAAATGAATCTGGTTTAATAACAACATCAGGTAAATAACTTGTTGTGCTTGGGTCAGAAATACTCCAATTATTCAAATTGATAGGAAACTTAGAATGGTTATAAATTTCAATAAACTCAGCATCTGGCAGACCCACAGAAGGTGATGGGTCAGGGAAAATTTCAGTTATCAAAACATCATGTTTTTGTGTTACATAATACAACAACTCAACATTCTTAGATGGCATTTGATTATTAGATCGGTCTTTAATATTTGCTAATGATAGTATGTAGCTTTTTCCATTTTCAAATGATTGAGCAAAACTCAAAATAATGGCATTCACATTATCAGGGTCAGGACTTACTAAAACAGGTCGTCCAATGCCATTATCAACTATATAATTTAAGATTTGTGTTGACGAAACATTATCAAGCTTTTCATTAAAAAACAAATACATTTGATGATCATTAAGGCAATTAGCTTTCAATAGTTGAGGGGGCTCTAAGTCTGTTCTAATAGGTCCTACATACACATCATCCAAATAATAATTATTGGCATTGGTAGCAGTGTATTTAGCCCAAAATCCAATATACCTAGCGGCTTTTAAAGTCGAATCAAATGCATTACCCTCTATCACAAAATCATCTGTACCTAATGTGTCTGAAAACATTTGCCAGAAACCAAGACTATCTCTGAGCATTTTCAATCTTAATAAATTGTTTGATTTAGAAACCGTTCCTCTCCTACCACCAATTAATATGTAGCGAATTGTTCCCACCTGTTTTACAAATTGAATGCTATCATTGTTTCCAGCAATACCTCCAAACTGAACATAATAGGCATTGTTGGTAGCTGCTTTAAGATTGCTTGAATCACTTAACAAATAAAACCTGCAAAAATTTTGTGTACTTGGACTTAAATTAAATCTTACTAAAAAATTCCATTCGCTTCCTTTCAAAAAATATGATTGAGTTGCCAAATAAATATCTTTCCCAATGCTTGCTGAGCCTTTACTTTGAAGCTGTCCAAGTCCATTCACTTGAAACAAACTATCATCGCCTATCCATGTGGAATTGTCGGTGAAATTGCCATCATCAAAATCATCCAATATTTGGGATTGGCAAAAATTACTGCATAAAATTATCAGTAAAACGGAAAAGTATTTTACTAAACGCATAGCAATGGTTTTATTTGCGGAAAATAAAAAAAGATTATGAAAATTGCTGTAGTAGGTGCCACAGGTTTAGTAGGTGGAGTTATGTTAAAAGTTTTGGAGGAAAGAAATTTCCCTATCAGCGAGCTGATTCCAGTAGCTTCTGAAAAATCTGTTGGTAAAGAAATTACTTTTAAAGGCAATTCATATAAGATTCATAGCATGACGGATGCAATATATGCAAAGCCAGCCATAGCGCTATTCTCAGCAGGTGGAAGCACCTCCTTAGAATGGGCTCCAAAATTTGCAGAGGTAGGCACTTTTGTGATTGACAATTCATCCGCTTGGCGCATGATGGAAGATAAAAAATTAGTTGTTCCAGAAATCAATGCAGATGCTATTACTAAAGAGGATTTAATCATAGCCAATCCAAATTGTTCAACCATACAAATGGTGTTGGTGTTAAATCCGCTTCATCTTAAATATAAAATCAAACGAGTAGTTGTTTCCACCTACCAAAGTGTTACTGGAACAGGGGTTAAGGCTGTTCAACAAATGGAAAATGAAAGGGCTGGTGTATCTGGAGAAATGGCATATAAATACCGTATTGATAAAAACGTAATTCCTCAAATTGATGTGTTTGTTGACAACGGATATACCAAAGAAGAAATGAAAATGGTGAACGAAACTAAAAAAATCATGCGTGATGATAGCATAGCTCTTACTGCTACTTGCGTGCGCATTCCCACAACAGGTGGTCATAGCGAAAGCATCAATATTGAATTTGAAAATGATTTCGATTTAGAAGAAGTACGTTCAATCTTAGCATCAACAAATGGAGTCGTTTTAAAAGACGATATCGCGCAATTCGTTTACCCTATGCCATTGGATGCAGATGGTAAAGATGATGTTTTTGTGGGCAGAATTCGCAGGGATGAATCGCAAGCAAACACCCTAAATCTATGGGTTGTGGCAGATAATTTGCGTAAAGGTGCTGCCACCAATGCGGTGCAGATTGCGGAGTACCTTATAAAAAATAAATTGGTATAAAATGAGTGATCAAAATTTGCCCATTTACACCAAATCGCAACTAGCCTTAAGAAATGGACAAGACCGTGATGAAATTTGGGTAGCCTACAAAGGGCATATTTATGATGTAGGAATAAGCAGACTATGGCGCAATGGAAAGCATTATGAACATTGGGCTGGTCAGGATCTTACGGATGAATTAAAAGATGCCCCCCATACTGAGAAAGTATTTGATAAATTTGTAGTGATTGGCTTGTTGAAATAACCTCAATAATTTCCCTACTTCTTCGTTCCTAAAATAAGGGTGTTTGAGCCTTCCACTTTATTCATTTGTTGTAAAAAATATAAGCTGTTAAGTGTAGGAAGTAGCTTTTCTATTTCATGCTGAACATGCTCTATGGTTGATGCGTTGAACAATATACTTCCACCTTTAGATGTGATATGATAGATATTGTTCCAAAAATCAGGCTCATAAAAATCTTTTGGAACCTCATTATCTATAAACAAGTCGATGATAATGAGGTCATATTTTTGTTTTGATTTTCTTACATAAAAAAGCGCATTATCATTCACCAATTCAAGGTTTTCATTGGGTTTAATATTGAACTCTTTGAAAGCAATTTGAATAATAATATCATCAATCTCAACAGCCGTTATTTTATGGTTGTATTTAAACTCGTTGCGCAGTGTTTTAATCACACTGCCTCCCCCCAAACCCAATAATAATATTTGTCTCGTGTGGTCTAAGTCAATTTGCTGCAAACCAAATTTCAATATTCGTTGCAAGGAACCATATGAGTAGTTAGCATTGGCGCTATCCAATATTTTCTTGCCTTGGTCATAAGTAATCTCCACTACCCCATTGTTGTGGGTTTCTACCTTTTGGGTAATGGGATACAAATAACTCAATAGCTTTTTTTTCATGGATTCTTTAACATGATGAAAGCTGCAAGAAATCTATCTTACAGCTTTCAAATGATATCTTTTTTAAGTACAGAATTATGTATACAATGGAAATTTTTCCATCCAAGTATTAATGTTCTTTCTCACACCCGCAATGATGCTTTCATTTTCATGGTTCATCAATACCGTGTCAATATAATCTGCAATTTGCTCCATATCGCTTTCAAGCATACCACGCGTGGTAATAGCAGCAGTACCTAGGCGCATTCCGCTTGTTACAAATGGGCTCTTGTCATCAAAAGGAACCATGTTTTTGTTAATGGTGATATCTGCTTTAATCAAAGTATTTTCAGCCAATTTACCTGAAAGGTTTTTGCTTCTTAGGTCAATCAACATCAAATGGTTATCGGTACCTCCTGAAATAATTTTATAACCTCTTCCAACAAAAGCTTTTGCCATGGCCTGCGCATTGGCTCCTACTTGTTTCATGTAAGCTTTGTAGTCATCCGTTAAACACTCTCCAAATGCCACTGCTTTTGCAGCAATCACATGCTCCAAAGGACCGCCTTGTGTGCCCGGAAACACAGCTCCATCAAGCACCGCACTCATCATTTTCAATTCACCTTTAGGTGTTTTTTGGCCAAATGGATTTTCAAAATCATTACCCATCATGATGATACCACCTCTAGGACCACGCAATGTTTTGTG
>CANHJJ010000002.1 GCA_947460565.1 Bacteroidota bacterium | reverse complement strand
GTAATGATGCTGAATTACTACTAAAATAACCACTATAAGGACAACCTCGGCTACACAAATTACGATATTGACATGGACCTCTTCCTTTGTATCCTTTGGTTAAATTGGCTAAACGCGACATGATAACCCAACGTTCATCGTAATTCTCTTTAATGGATTCGACAAAATGTTTTTCAAGGCAATTCATCTCCATAGCAGGTAAATAATCACCATGAGGTAAATGAGGCACTGAATCTGCGTTGCCACTGACACCTATAAAGTCTTCTGCATATTTATACCAAGGTTCTAAGTCTTTGTATCTGATAGGCCAATCAACACCATAACCATCTTTTGCATTGGCTTCAAAATCCAAATCACTTAACCTATATACTTGCCTTCCCCAAGTTAACGAACGTCCACCAACTTGATAACCCCTTATCCAATAGAAGGGTTTATGCTGGATATATGGATGCTCTTGGTCATTAACATAAAATGGTTTACTTCCGGGATTATAGCTTAAGCTTTGAATGGGGTTTGTGGCCTTATCTTCATCGGTTAATTCCATCCTGTTTTCAAATTCCCAAGGATGTTTCATGGCATTTGTATAATCAATTCCATGCTTTACATCCCTACCTCTTTCAAGCACCAATGTTTTTAGACCTTTTTCACAAAGTTCTTTAGCAGCATAACCACCCGTAATGCCACTTCCAATTACAATGGCATCATAAGTGTTTTGGTCTCTAGATTTTAAATTTATGTTTAATGAGTCGCTCATATTCCCTTATTTAGTAGCCCAAGATTTTTGCCCTTTTACGTAATCACTGCAGGCTATAAACTTAGTTGGCACATAATCGTAAGCCAATCCTTGCTGTGCGCCAATCACAGATGTACAATAACCTATGGTTGTGGTTTCCCTTAGAATGGTGAAAAATGGTTTTCCAAGTATTTTGTTTTGAATTTTTTCAACTTTTGCATTGTATGACTTGGCCTTATTTTGAAAGTGTTTAAGTATTTCTGATTGTTGAGATTTGTTTAATTTAGAAAATTCTAGGTTGAATTTGCTTAGCGAGTAATCTTGTAAATCTTTTAAACCATTAATGAAATTATTTTTATGTTTAATATCTCTCGACTGAGAAATGGCATAAATAATATATTCATGAACCATAGCCATTTTAGCTCCTGGACTATCTGTTTTGGGTATAATGGCTTCGCACAAATCTGCTATTAGTGCCTTATTTTTTTCTAAATAATTTATATCAGGTGTGCCGATTGATTTGAAGAATTTAAATCCATAATAAGAAGCCAATGAACCCACACTTATAATGGCAATAGAACCAATAAATTTTTTCCTATTCATTTGTTGACTTTAATATTTGTAAGCGCAATTTATTAATACTAGCTATTAATTTAAAACTTTTTTAGGTATTCATTCAAACAAAAAGTCGATACAATCTATAGAAAAATAGTAAATATAAAATTCGTTAAAACTTTGTAAAAACCTCTTTTGATAAACATCCTGTATAGAAATTTATTATTCCTATCATCTCGTTAATAGCTATTCGAGTAAAAGTAGGTTAATTTATTTAGCCACTTCTTTTACATTCGTTTCACTTATTTCCTTGTCCCACCTGACACAAATAAACATATACACCATGCTAATGTACATAATAGGTCCAGTAGGAAACTGGCCAAAAATTTGGTTGCCATAGCTTGCACATAATATTCCAAAATAACCGCATACAATGCCCATCATTTTCTGCCGGATATCAGGATTTTTTATCTTAAAGCAATTTACTACACCCACGATTAGCAAAATAATTATGTGTATGATGTGTATGACTAAGCCGATAATTCCTGTTTCAACCCAAATTTTTACATACCAACTATCAAGGGCAACCCCACTTAAAAACCTTCCGGGATAAAATCTTTCACCAAATCCTGCACCACTGCCAATTCCCCCTCCCAAGGGTCTAGTTTTCAAGTAAGTCCTTAACAATTTTTGGTTATTTAATCTTACTTGCAATGAGGCGTCATTGGGGTCCAATGCTGTTCTCATTCTATATATTTGATAATTTGTATTGCCAATGGTTGTGAATTTTAGAAAAGCAAATGCAAGAAATCCAATGGTAACTCCAATAACCAATACCTTGAAATTGCGAATTAAGAAAAGATATAAAAATCCTCCAGAAGCTAAAACAAATAGAGGGCCACGACTGCCAGACAAAGCGTATCCCCAAAAAGTGATGGCAGCAATGATTGCATACCTGATTTTAACTTTTTTCTCGTAAGGACCTACAGCCATTATTAAACAAAATAAACATGCCTCTGCCATAGCTGCACCAAATTGTCCGGCATCACTAAAAAAAGAAAAAATTCTTAACCTGCCTTGAATAAAGTGGGTAATATTACCACCATCATCTAACCATTTTTGTTCCCCTTCCGTTAATCCCAAATAATACATTTTGAATGCATACAAGGCCGCTATTAAAGACCAAGTTATCCAGATATAAATAAATCCATCTAAATCTTTTTTCTTATTAGCCCACATGAGCGTTATAGGTATCACCATTATTTGGTATAAAGCGACTCCTCGGCCTGAGTAAAACCAAGCCTCTTTGCTTGTTGCTTCGGGATTTACCAACTCTATCAAAGTGTAAGAAAACCAAATCAACGACATGTAAAAAACCCAACTATTTATGCTACCTTTATTTGATTTGAATAAACCCGCAATTAGAGAGATTAATAATATTATATCTACCCCAAGTCCGAATGGAATATCTGGTGACGTATATCGCTGAAGACCGTTTGAGAAAAAACTATAATTTAAGGTAACCAGCAATCCGATTTTAGGATTTCTAAAAATCATTATTATAAGAGCAATCGCAATGGGAAGTGCGACTATAGTTGTGCCTAAAGCATTTCCGTATATTGAAACAGCATAACCTTTACCAACAGCTAATAATAACACTATGATATAATTAACTATATCTTTTTTAATGCTATTCTCCGCTTCTATTTCCATCATCTAATACCTGTCGCCTCCCATCAATAACTTCATTTTTCTTCTAATCAATGAGCGCTTTTTAGGAATTTCACCATATATTCCTTCAAGCGAATCTACATCAACATGATTGATTAAAACCTTAGTGCCTTTTGGTCTAACTTTTTCGTATTCGTCTAAAATTTGTTTGTCGCTTGATGCCCATGTCTTTTGAGCATGCACCACCAATATGGATACATCAGATTTTTCAATCAATTCAAAAGGCACTGGGTATTGATTTAAATTTGGAATTTCAATGATGGTATAGGATACATCCTCCTTTACATAGTCTAAATTTTCTGCTATCAGTTGTTCTACTTCGTCTGCGTCTACTACATTGTCTTGTATACTGTATTTATAACTAATGAGCTTACTGTTTTTATAAATATCTTTTCCTTCATGGCCACTAGAAGTCTCGGGATAAAGGTAGAATACATTTTTTCTAATATTTATTAGTTTCTGCGCTAAGGCTTCGGCAAAATATGATTTACCTTGTTTTTGTCTTGTACTTATTAATGTAATAACAAAATTCTTTTTTTCTTTTGATGCTTCGCTTCGTTTGATATCAATAAATATGCTATTTACTATTCTCTGCAATAAATTATTGTGGATGATTTGATGAGCTTTATTTACATTTTTTAAATTCAACTCAGGCAGCGCACTCAACAAGGGTATACCTGTTAAATTCTCAACTTTCTCAGGGAACCGAATAGATTTATTTGTTACCTCTTTTGTGATCAGGAATGATAATACCAAAATAAATCCACCTAGAAAGGCAACTAAAATAAGTAAGCCGCGAGATGAAGGCTGCGCTTGCAGAGGATAAAAAGGAGAATCTACTAATTTTAAGTTATTGCTTACTTCTATATTTTGTTGACGTAGTTTAGCCAAATTTAATCCATGCAAAACAGACAAATATTCTTTTTCAGCCACACTTACTTCTCGTTCCATCCTACTTATGGTAGAACCCATAGGAGCATATTCTTTGTATATTCCATCGTATTGCTTTAAACGACTCTCATACACCATTAATCTGCCATTAGATTCTTCTACTAAAATCATTTTAGATAGCCATTCTTCTAATAGGTTTTTTTGAGGAACCCACTCAATGGAATTGTTTAAATTAAAGAAATCGCGAGCTCTTTCTTTGAGTTTTAACTTAATATTTTCTGCCTCATCCTCCATTTCACCTATTTTTTCTGGAGCCAATCTGTATATGCGGGCATTTGTAATTTTATAATGTATGTTGGATAATTCTTGTCTTAGTGACACCAAATCCTCATTATTGTTAACCACTTCGGTATAGGTAGACATTTTCTCTTCGAGCCTTTTAAGAGCGCTTTGAGCAGCTTCATGTCCCATTTTTTCTTTGTAGTACTCAGTCGTTAGGTCTTCTTTACTCTCAGCAACGAATTTGGCTTGTTCATAGTAATTAATGACCCGATTATTAACTCCAAATTCAAGTAATTTATTTTCGCTTCCTTGCAATCCTTTAAATGCAATTCTTAATTGTTCTTCAAAATATTTTACCACATTGCCAGTTTCAGAGCCTTTTATTCCTTTGTGTCTTCTCGAAAATGCTTGCGTCAAAAATATAAGAGTTTGTTGGCAAACTCCTGGGTCGGTAGTTGAAAAATTCAATTCCAAAATATCCGAACTTTGTTTACGGGTAGCAGAAATTTTACCTAATATACCAACTATGCTGTAAAAACTGCCTGGCTCAGTTAGTATAAAAACCAATTTGTTTTTATTTGATTCTTCTTTGAATTTTCTTAATTTATCGTATGTTTTGTCGATATTTCCCTTTACAACAAATTGTTTTCTTTCATCATCTGTAATTAACTCTTTTAGATCTTCAAATCCTTTTTCATCCAATATGTTTGGATCAGGTCTCTCAAGCACAAGATGTTGGGCTAATAGTTTCAGTGCTACTTCTTCAATAGTTTCACGAGATTTAACCATATTGATTAAATTGTCGAATGCATTGTTAATTTGAAAATTATCAATTTTTGTATCCCCATCATCAGTAATGCTATACCCCGAGGCAATTCCCGTATAAACCGTGGCAGAACTCATATATTCTCTTGGAATATTTCGAGTGAAATAAAATACAGATACAGCCAATGCCAATGGAAATAGCATGAGCCATTTAAAATTTTTTAATATGATCCTAAAAAATATAATTAAATTCATCAGTTTTTATTCTCTACGGTTTTATTTTAAAATTACTCAAACGGCACCCTAACAATGCTTCCAATTGATTATAGCTAACCAAGTAGTCGCGTATACTTAATTGTAAATTCACATCTGCAATTGATTGGATATTTTTCAATCTTGATAAATCTGACGGCATTATTTTTCCTCTTTTCATTTCGTATTCAGCAATATTTGCTGTTAATGCAGCACTTTCTGCATCGGTTTGTTTTAATTTAACTAATCTTTGGTTGGCAATTAAAGCATAGTAATCACTAATCACTTTCCTTTTTAACTCAATCATTGATTCTTGTTGCTTTCTGATAGTCATTTCAATTTCAGACTGAATAGATCTGAGTTTATTTTTTCTGCCATAAATCTCACCTAATAAAAATTGAACATTTACTCCAAATCTGTAACCTACACCTAAATTGTTAGATAATTGCTGATCTGTCAAAGTACTAGATACCAGTGAGGTAAATTGGTTACCATAAGTATAATTGTAAAACAAACCAATTCCATTGAGCCAAAGCGAGCTGACGTATTTTTTATTGAATTTATTTTTATCAGTTTCTGCTTCAATTAACTTTATGGAAGGTGAATTTTTGCAAGCATAAGCTAATATCGAATCTATAGGCATTATTTGTTCTGCCAAGTCAATATTAGGGTCGAAACTAATGGTATCAATGACAGCTGTTAGGGCTTTTTTTGAGCTAGTATCTAAAACAATATTATCTGTTTTGCTTTTTACATTATTATTAAATTGTTGACCAAAACCTTTGAAGGAAAGGCAAGTCAATGCAATGAATAATATGATAGCTTTAGTTGTTTTCAATTTTATATTTTTTACCAATTCAAAGCAAACCTAATACTGCGACATTGATTAGCTCGTTTACAACAAATGAATTGTTTATAGATGGGTTATTGTCCACTCAAATATTCATCCCTCCGCCAATAAAAATATAAATTAAATCTAATGCTATTATTTACTTTCGTAGCATCATTACAAGAAATAATAAATGAATTTAGGAATCCTGTTTAATCAAGTAATAGAGAGTGCAACAGCTGCATTACAAGCATTGAATGCTAACAGGATGCGTACTTTTTTATCTACATTGGGTGTAACCATTGGTATCTTTTGTATCATCATGGTTCTTACAATTGTTGAAAGTTTAGAAATAAATCTTCAAACAAGTGTTGAGAGTTTGGGTAAGGACGTGGTTTTTGTTGAAAAATGGCCGTGGGAGTTTGGTCCTGATTACAAATGGTGGAAATACATGAAGCGGCCTAATCCAACTTTAAATGAATTAAAATCTATACAAGAAAAATCGGAAAATAAATACCCAAGTATCTTGACCGTTGATTTAGGAGGAAAGTTTGTAAAGTTTGCTAACAATTCTGCCAATGGTGTCAATATTCAAGGTGTGTCTCACTTATATAGCGTGGTGCGAAATTTTGATTTAATAGGTGGTAGATATTTTACGGAGGCAGAAAGTAACAATGGAAACGATGTTTGCTTGATAGGCAGTGATGTCTTTTCTACACTCTTTCCAAGTATTCAAGCTATTGGTCAGCATATTCAAATTGATGGTAAAAAATACGAGGTAATCGGGGTTTTCAAAAAGGAGGGTGAAAGTATTATTGGGAATAGCCTCGACAATGTCATTGTTATACCCGTAGGCAGTGCTGCAAAAATAGTAAGAATCAATAGTGATAGAGCTAATAGCCGCATACATGTTAAAGCCACCCAAGCAAAAAGTATGGATGAAGTAGAGAATGAATTGAGGGGTATTATGCGATCCCTTCGTAAAATACACCCTGGTCAAGAAGAAAATTTTGCACTTAATAAAACCACATTAATAAGTGAACCACTTAAACAAACCTTTGCTGTGGTAAGCATGGGTGGTTGGATTATCGGAGGCTTTGCTATGCTAGTAGGAGGTTTTGGTATTGCCAATATTATGTTTGTTTCGGTAAAAGAAAGAACCAATCAGATTGGCATAAAGAAATCATTAGGCGCTAAGAATTATTTTATTCTTATCGAGTTTTTAACAGAAGCTATTTTATTATGCGTTTTTGGAGGGATAGTTGGAATCTCAATAGTTTATGTATTAACCTTGATTATCCAACATACGGTTGAGTTTAATGTATTTCTTACATCTAATAACGTACTCACAGGTTTGATGGTAAGTATTGTCATCGGCACCATATCTGGATTTTTGCCTGCTTGGTCTGCATCTAAACTCAATCCAGTTGACGCTATAAGAAGTAAATAAAAAGGCTGAGGATTAACCCAGCCTTTGGTTTTATCTCATGTTGTGATATATTTTTGTTACATCATCATCTTCGTCAATCAAGTCAAGCAGCACATTTACTTCGTCTTCATGCTCTTCACTCACATCCACAAAAGTGGTAGGAATTCTCATCAATTCCGCATTCACAATTTCAATCTTTCTTTCTTCAAGGGCCTGTTGCATTGCGCCAAACTCAGTAAAAGGAACTGATAACATCAAATGGCCTTCACCGTCATCTTCCACTTCTTCTAAGCCATAGTCAATCATTTCCAATTCAAATTCTTCAATTGAAACACCATTAGGTTTAATTTTGAAAATACCTTTACGCTCAAATAGAAAATCTAATGAACCAGAAACCATTAATTGCCCACCTTTTTTATTAAAGTAACTTCTGAGGTTGGCTACTGTTCTAGTTGGGTTATCGGTAGCTGTTTCTATTACTATGGCTACACTATGCAAACCTTTTCCTTCATATACCACTTCTTGGAAATCCTTATCCTGCTTGCTGCTAGCTCTTTGTATAGCTCCGTCAATATTGGCTTTTGGCATGTTTACTGCCTTGGCATTTGCTATGATAACACGAAGTCTAGAATTGTTTTCAGGCTCTGGACCACCAGCTTTCACTGCTATGGCAATCTCTTTTCCAATTTTTGTAAAGGCTCTACTGTTTCTTGAGTTGTTAGCAAACATTTTATGTTTACGTTTTTCAAATGCTCTTCCCATTTTATTTGTCTTTTATATCTTTTGTTAAAATCTCACTATGAATAGTTAACTTAATAACCGCTAAATTGAATACTCTTTTTCAATTCCTCATTTAGCTAAAATCCATCACCATCCAATAGGTTGCCCAAGCCTCCTAAAATACTGCCTTGTTCCTTACCCCCTCTGATGCCATATTGCATGATTCTTCCTGCTAATCTGCTTATTGGTAAAGATTGAATCCAAACCTTTCCGGGACCTCTTAAGGTGGCAAAGAAAACGCCTTCACCACCAAATAAGGTATTTTTTATTCCACCTACAAATTGGATATCATATTCTACATGTTTGGTAAAAGCTACGATACAACCGGTATCAATTTTCAACAATTCACCAGGTTGTAATTCACGCTCTTCTACATGACCACCTGCATGAACAAACGCCAATCCATCTCCTTCAAGTTTTTCCATAATAAAGCCTTCACCGCCAAACAAGCCAGTGCCAAGCTTTTTTTGAAACTCTATACCAATGCTAACTCCTTTAGCAGCGCACAAGAAAGCATCTTTTTGACAAATAATCCTATTGCCTAATTTATGTAAATCCAAAGGAATGATTTTACCCGGATATGGGGCTGCAAATGTAACTTGTCTTTTGCCCTGACCTATATTGGTATAGGCAGTCATAAATAAACTTTCACCCGTTAGTATGCGTTTACCTGCTGACATCAATTTACCTAATATGCCTCCTTGTTGTTGACTCCCATCCCCAAAAATGGTATTCATTTGCAAGCCATCATTCATCATCATGAAACTTCCAGGCTCTGCCATTACGGTTTCTTCAGGATCTAATTCAATTTCTACACATTGCATTTCGCTACCAAAAATGCGGTAATCTATTTCATGGTTGATAATCATAGAGGTAAAAAATTTTGAGGCGAAAGTATAAAAAATGTTACAATCAACATCGTGGTAATAATGTCAAAGTGAAAATATGTCCTTAATTACTTATATTGCGTTCTAATTAATGAAAAAAGCAATAGTTATAGGAGCAACAGGATTAGTTGGTAAAAACGTGGTTTACCAATTACTTAAAAGTAATGATTATTCTAAAGTAGTATTGATTTTACGGAAGGAAATGATCATTAGTGACCCTAAACTAGAGCAACATGTTGTCAATTTTGATAATATGTCTGAATATGCTGATTTGTTTAAGGTTGACGAGGTTTTTTGTTGCTTAGGAAGCACCATAAAAAAAGCTGAAACAAAAGAAGCTTTTGAAAAAGTAGATCGCTATTATTGCTTTATGGCCGCAACATTGGCGCGTGCTAATGGTGTAACCCATTTTTTAATGGTATCGGCTTTAGGCGCCAACAAATATTCAAACATTTTTTATAATAGGGTAAAGGGTGAAGCCGAAGATGATGTGGATAAATTGGGATTTTTGTGTACCAGCATTTTTAGACCCTCTTTGCTTACCGGCCCTAGAACAGAATTTAGGTTTAGTGAGTGGTTGGGAATCATGATTATGAAGCCTTTCTCTCTTTTCTTAAAAGGCAAACTTCAAAAATATGCTATTATCAGTGCTGAAAATGTGGCCAAGGCTATGGTGAAATGCGCTTCTTTATATAGAGGAGGCAAGCACATATATGAAGGTGACAAGATAATAAATCTACTAAATGTTTAAATTTTTTCGCATAAAGTTTTGTCTATACGATTAGCATTCTTACATTTGCGCACCCAAAAAACAAATGGTGGTTGTAGCTCAGTTGGTTAGAGCATCGGTTTGTGGTACCGAGGGTCGTGGGTTCGAGCCCCATCATCCACCCCAACAATTTTAAAAGCCTTGAATAGCAAGGCTTTTTTTATGTCTTTTTAACAAGTTTATCTTATGGGTCATTTTATTACTAAATATTATTTCTAAGAAATTTTGTGGGTGATTGACCACAAAAAATAAAGTTGATATTCAAATAGGTTTGACTTAACAAAAGCTATTTTAGCTCTAGTGAAATTAACAATTGAATACAACTATAAAATAACATTTTTACATTTATCGACCCAGCTCGAAATGACAAATTTAAAAAGAAATGATAGTCTCGACAACACATTATAGTTTATGCTAATTAAGACAAAATAAAAAGAGGCCATCCTTTTGAGACAGCCTCTTTGCACTTAGTTGTATATATTAATTAAACATCAATTTTAGCATAACGTGCATTGGCTTCAATGAATTCTCTTCTTGGTGGAACTTCATCTCCCATCAACATACTAAAAATCCTATCCGCTTCGGCAGCACTATCCAAACTCACTTGTTTCAGGGTTCTGGTATCAGGGTTCATGGTTGTGCTCCATAGTTGTTCAGCATTCATCTCACCCAAACCTTTATATCGTTGAATACCCACTGTATCTGGGTTTGTACCTTTTGCCAAACGCATTACGGCTTCTTCACGCTGTGGCTCTGTCCAGCAATATTCCTCTTCTTTTCCTTTTTTTACCAAATACAAGGGTGGTTGAGCAATATATACATATCCAAATTCCAACAACTCTTTCATATATCTGAAGAATAAAGTCAAAATCAAGGTTCTAATATGGCTACCATCCACGTCCGCATCCGTCATGATGATGATTTTATGGTAACGAAGTTTATCTAAGTTTAAAGCTTTGGCATCTTCTTGTGTTCCAATGGTAACTCCAAGGCCTGTAAACATATTCTTGATTTCTTCATTCTCGTAAATCTTGTGTTCCATTGCTTTTTCAACGTTCAAGATTTTACCACGAAGTGGAAGAATCGCTTGGAATACACGATTACGACCTTGTTTTGCAGTTCCTCCAGCAGAATCTCCCTCTACTAAATATATTTCACATAGTGCTGGATCTGTTTCTTGACAATCTGCTAATTTACCTGGTAAGCCGCTACCTGTCATAGCACCTTTGCGTTGCACCATATCCCTAGCTTTCTTGGCAGCGTGACGTGCAGTTGCGGCAAGGATTACCTTTTGCACAATCATTTTGGCTTCACGTGGATTTTCTTCCAGGTAGTTATTTAGCATTTCACCTACGCACTGGTCAACTGCACCGGTTACATCGCTATTACCTAGTTTGGTTTTGGTTTGACCTTCAAATTGAGGCTCTTGTACTTTTACAGAAATAACACCTGTTAAACCCTCTCTAAAATCGTCACCTGCAATTTCAAATTTTAGGTTTTTAAACATGCCTTCTTTTTCAGCATATGATTTTAAAGTACGTGTTAAGGCCCTGCGGAAACCCGCTACGTGTGTTCCACCTTCAATGGTATTTATATTGTTTACATAAGAATGTAAGTTCTCTGCATAGCCAGTGTTATAGGTCATAGCAATCTCTACTGGTACGCCATTTTTTTCACCTTCAACATAAATAGGTTCTGGAATCATTTTCTCGCGAGTTCCATCTAAGTAGTTAACAAACTCTTTCAAGCCACCTTCGCTGAAGAATGTTTCTTCTCTAATTTCTTCATTGCCATCTTCAAGGCGCGTGTCTCTAAGTGTAATGCTAATGCCTCTGTTTAGGTATGATAATTCCCTCATTCGAGAAGCCAAGGTATCATATTTATAATCACCTGTTGTAAAAATACTAGTATCTGGCTCGAAATAAATGGTTGTTCCATTTTTGTCACTTTCACCTATCTCTTTTACGTCATATAAAGGCTTTCCACAACTGTATTCTTGTTGCCAAATTTTGCCATCGCGATATACTGTAGCCCTTAATAAGGTTGAAAGTGCGTTAACACAACTAACACCCACCCCGTGCAAACCACCCGAAACTTTGTAAGTATCTTTATCAAATTTTCCACCTGCGTGAAGCACGGTCATAACAACCTCTAGTGCAGATTTTCCTTCTTTTTCATGAATTCCAGTTGGGATACCTCTACCATCATCAACTACGGTAATAGAGTTTCCTGGGTTTATGGTTACTGTAATGTTTTTACAATAGCCTGCTAATGCTTCGTCAATTGAATTATCTACTACCTCGTAAACTAAATGGTGAAGTCCCCTCGCCCCGATGTCTCCAATGTACATGGCAGGCCTTTTTCTCACTGCTTCCAAGCCTTCTAACACCTGAATGTTATTAGCGTCATAATTCTGTCTACTTTCTGTTGCGTCTGTGCTCATTTTATATGATATAAAAAATAAAGGGTAAAAATAGTCTTATGGCCTTGTTTTACCTAATTGTTAAGCATATATTTCCTATATGTTTTTCCACATTTTTTACGCACTTTTTTAAGTGGCTAATTATGAATAGTTGAATGAATGGAAATTTCGAAAAGATTAGTAATATTGAAAGGGTTGCTTGTAGAAAAATAATGACAAAATATTTCAGAATTGATGAACTATTATACTGATCCTATTTGTTTTTTTTAATGATAATTAAGCTATTGATCTTCTTAAATCCCTATCTACATCGCGTGATTTGATGCTTTCTCTTTTGTCAAATTCTTTCTTTCCTTGTCCCACTGCAATTTCAAGTTTTACAAAACCTCTATCGGATATATATAGTTTTAAGGGAACTATGGCGAAACCTTTCTCTGAGGCTTTATTTTTAAGTTTACGTAGCTCAATTTTTTTGAGCAATAGTTTCCTAACACCAAAGGGCTCGTGGTTGTAATGACCTCCCTGTTTCCAAATCCCTACGTTCATGCCCTTAATATACAATTCGGTTTTATCTCCTTCTTGTTTCACAAAACAAAAAGCATCACTAATATTGGCATTTCCTTCTCTAATTGATTTTACCTCGGTACCGCTAAGAATAATCCCTGCATTGTATTTCGTATGTAATTGGTATTCAAAGCTCGCTTTTTTGTTAACAATGTGAATTTTCTTTTGCTCTGTCATTTTATACAATTAGTGAATTGAAAATCTGATTTATCTTTTCTTTTTTTAATATTTTCTGACCTTGTTTGCCGATTGCAATCAATCGTTCTCCTACTTTGGCTTCATATGAACAAATTATTTCGTTCTTTGTAAGACGCTCAACAGCTGCAGTAAAAATCACTTGGTTATTTACGAGTGAAGGGCTTTGGTGTTCAATGGTCAAAAAGGTGCCAATTCCCTCTTCATCCTCCTCTTTCATTTCTAACACAAACAACCTGCAACACCATTCAGCATCTCTACCTAGTGCAAATGTAGCATAAACTGGATGAACTTGTCCACTATCAAAATTGGCAGTGTCAGCTTGACTAACTATTTTAGAAAATGTTTTTTTATCGCCAACTTTAAATAAGTTTTTCATACTGCAAATAAAATATTTTCAAAAGAGTTTATTCTAATTTTAATTTTTTTACTAATCTTGACAAATCCTAGAAACAATGTTTGTAAGCGGTTTTACCATAGCTCGTAATGTAATAAAATACGATTACCCCATTAAAGAAGCCATACTTTCGATACTTCCTATAGTAGACGAGATGATTGTGCTTGTAGGTTATAGCGAGGATGATACTGAGAATTATATTCGTTCTATCCAAGACCCTAAGATTAAAATTTTCAATTCTGTTTGGGATGAGGACTTGAGAGAGGGTGGCAGGGTGCTAGCGGATGAGACCAATAAGGCATTTGCCAAAATAAACCCTAAAGCAGATTGGGCTTTTTATATTCAAGCGGATGAATGTGTGCATGAAAAATATCATGATATCATAAAACAAGCGTTATTTAAATATAGACAAAATAAGAGTATTGATGGGCTATTGTTCAACTACACCCACTTTTATGGAAGTTATGATTATGTGGCTGCTTCAAGAAGTTTTTATAAGAGTGAGATAAGGATAATTAGAAATGATAAGAATATTCTATCTCATGGAGATGCGCAAGGTTTCAGGTTTCGCAATGGTAGTAAATTACATGTTAAACAAGTTGATGCGAATATTTTTCATTATGGCTGGGTGAAACACCCAATGAAGATGACTGAAAAAGTGAAGGGTTTTCATAAAATGTGGCATACAGATGATTGGATTGAAAGTCAGCAAAACTTGAATAATGAATGGGATTATAATTTGGTGGAAAAGGCTGAAAGGTACTATGAAACCCACCCAATTGTTATGCTTGAAAGAATCAAATTGAAAAATTGGAACTTTGAGTTTGACCAAAGTAAAGTGAAAGTGAGTTTAAAAAATACAATCATCTATTTGATTGAGAAATATTTGGGATATAGCATAGCAGAATATAAAAATTATATATTGCTCAAATGAAATGGCTCAATCCATATCAAGATAGATTGTTAATCTTCTTCTCGTGTTTGCTCATAGCGGGTATTTTTTTTATTGATTCTGCTCGCTCTCTTGCCAGTATTAGTATGATTGGAATGGCCATAACAGCCATAATGACTTTAAAGTTGAAAGGGGTGAAAGCAAAATTCACTGGTCGTAAAGATTTGTTCGTTTTATCAGGTTTATTTTTATTTTTAATACCTTCGGTTTTTTATTCCGAAAATTTAAATTATTTTTTTGAGAGACTTCAAATTCAATTGCCTTTTCTTATTCTCCCATTGGCATTTATTTTTTTTAAACCATTAAGCAACCGGCAATTTATGCTTGTCTATTATTTCTTTTTAATAGGTGTATTTATCATTTCATTGGATGCCTTTGTTAATTATGTTAATAATAGCGAGGTTATTAATCAAATGTATTTGCAAAGTCAAGTGATGCCTACTATTGTTAGTCATCATCCCACCTTTAGTATCATGATTGCTTTTGCTATTTATGTGGCCTATTATCTTTATAAGCATCAATTTTATGCTTTTAATAAAAATGAGAGATTTGTAATTGCTACTATAGGCATATTACTGTTTACTTTTCTGCATATTTTCTCAGTAAGAAGTGGCTTATTGGCCATTTATTTGCTCATTGTAATTGAGTTTTATAAATTTATATTTATCAAAAAGCAATATAAAACAGGAGTTTTGAGTTTGTTTTTTTCCCTATTAATTGGCTTTACTACTTTTTTGCTTTCTCCAACTATTCGCAATAAAGTTGAAAATACCAGAAGCGATATTTCAAGCACTGAAAATGGTAACATTAATAATCAATCTTTAGGTAGTAGGGTGGCTTCATGCCGCATTGCTATTGCTATTGCAGATAGCACATCTTGGCTTGTGGGTAGCGGTATAGGAGATTTGCAAGATTTGAGTGATTATATGTGGACTTCAAAATATCCCGAAGTAACAAAGAAGATTATTCCACATAATCAATTTTTATTTTACCTAGCCGCAACAGGTATTATTGGATCACTTGTGTTTATTTTTTGCTTGCTTTTTCCTTTGCTCTATCATAGCAATTTTAAGCATCCTTTGTTAAGCGTGCATTATATCATAATGTTAATTGCATTAATGTTTGAAGCCTTTTTTCAGACCCAATTGGGAGTAGCCTACTGCTTAATCTTTATTCTTTTACCGATGAATCAAACAGCAACATGGCAAAATGATTAATTGTTATTTCCTAAAAATCCCAATTTTTTGGAGCTATGTTTATTCGAATTCCCAAAGAGATATAAGCAGATTCGTTTTCAAATTCTTTTAACACACTGGTAGTTTTTCTATAGGTAAATTTAAAATCTAGAAAAAGATTGTGTTTAGGCATATAACTACAAGTAAAATCTGCTAAATATAAATTGGTTAAGAATCCTTGCCCAATTACCACACCATATTTTAGTGGAGCTGTTAAGTAACTTAATCCGATATTCTTTCCCCAATTAGTACCGCTAGTGTCATTGCCATAAATGGCATAAATGGCTTTTGCGGTAATATTAAGCCTATTGATTGGCTGGTACCTTACAATCCCAATAAACTCTTTAAAGTTAGCGCCAAGTGGATGCGCCATAGGTTGACGGTAATTGGTAAATGTCATCCTATCACTTTGCGATGTATACATGTATGGTCTGCAAATGTTTACTTCAGCTTGTGCATCAAGGTTATTAATTCCAAATACATCTATGTATTTTAAACCTAATTGATAAGCGTATTTGTTGCCAAACCAATTCCTATCGCTCAACATTTCTGAAAGTATAAATTCACTAATCAAAATTTGTCCATAGGTCTGAAAGCGCTTTTTGAAATTCCACTTAAAATTTGTTCCAATAATGGCTTTGTCTATACTATTTAAACTGTTTTCAACTGCTTTGTAAAATATGATAGGATTTAAATATTGCACATCAAATGTGTTACCACTTTGAATGCTGCTATCTCTGTTAAAAATGATAGTTTCGAATACCCCCAAATTAAAATTCTTTTTTATATTTATTGATAAGTGATGTGTGGCAGTATATTGCCTTTTACTTATAGCTTCGCCTGTTCCACCATTGGGCAGCGGATATTGTAGTTGTTGTGCGAAAATATTTGTATAATTAAATTTCCAAATACGGGTGTTTAACCTCAAGAAAACATAATCCCTACTAAAATCAGAAAGTATAAAAGTTCTAAATCCATCTCCAATAAAATTCCTACCAGTGCCAAATTGAAAATCCATGTATTTATTTGGAGAAACAGTAACATAGCCGCTTGCGAGAAAATAATTATAAGAATTAGGGTCAGGAATGTTTTTAAAAAAACCCACACCTGGTATTACTTGTTTTTCTTTCACATATTCAGCAATCTGATAATTTGGTTTTATGATTTCATCACTTACTTGGGTGTAAAAGCCAATTTTATTGGTAATGTTTCCTCTGATTTCAATACCTCTATTATTTATTAATGCATTTGCCCCATTCACTTTTTCACTTGAAAATTGATAGTAAAAAACAGGATTTACCACCAAGTTAAAATCAGGGATTTGGATAGAGTATAATGCTGCTTTTTTTGTGTAAAAATCTTTTAAAATGGCTCTTTTTGCAAAAGTGCTTTTTGATGTGCTCCATTCGAAATTGTCGTTTTGAAGGTATTGTAAATTGAATTCATCTTGTGTTGAATAACTACTATCGCTTATGCTAAGACTATCGGCATATTGCGCAATTGCTTCTCTTCTATATGATTTAGTGGCCGAATGAAAAAAACGATTCGGAATCTCTCCAGATTTAATTTCCATTCTATCCAAAATATGATTTGAAAGAGTGCCATAACCCAAATAAGTATGCTGTGCATTTATTTGGCTTACGACAATTAAAAAAAGTAGAAGACTTATAACTTTATTAAACATATGTTTGAGAAAATTTAAAAGGTAACTTCTTTTGGCAAAAACTTAGCGGTATCACCGCCATTTCGGATTAAATCCCTAACAACAGATGAGCTTATAGGAGTATAAGCAGGGTCACACATTAAAAAGATGGTTTCAGTTTGTGGATGTATGATTTTATTCATTTGAGCAATGTTTTTTTCATAATCAAAATCGGCCATGGTTCTTATTCCCCTTAGGATATATTTGGCTCCAATGGTATCACAAAAATTAACTGTTAAGCCTTCATATGAGGCACCTCTAACTTTATCTGTGTATGAAAAAATATTGTTTACCCAATTTACCCTTTGCTCTAAATTGAACAATGTGACCTTGCTGCTATTGTTTCCAATACCAATTACAATTTCATCAAAAAGAGGCATAGCCCGTTCTATAATGTTCACATGCCCAATGGTTATGGGGTCGAAAGTACCTGGAAATAAAGCTATACGTTTCATAAAACGGCTATTTAGTTTATGCGAGAATACGAAGATTCTATTTTTAATCAAAGACTTTTGTTTATGCTGAAACTATCGTAAAATTGCTGCTATTATATTTATGGAAAAGGAAATAGAATCATTTCAAGATAAACCCCTTGAATGCCCTGTAAGTGTTAAGGGTAGAAGCAAGTTTAAGATGTGGATGAAACGCATTGGCGTAGCGGGTTTTTTGTTTTTCCTAATTAAAGGTTTGATTTGGATTGGCATTTTCCTATTTGCAAAGGATATAATTAGTAAATAAAGTGGTTTAATTCAGACTGAACCTAGTTTATTAGTAGAATTTAAATAGTTCAATAAAATGCAGTCCCGAAGGGGCGTAATATTAGAAACATAGGGTGAAGCCCTATGAATTAAAGAAAAACAATATGAAAAAAATAGTAAAAGTAGCAGATATCGAATGTGGTAATGATGAATTGTTCCTAATCTCTGGTCCATGCGTTATCGAGGATGAATCAATTATGATGAAAACGGCTGAGAAGTTGAAAGAGGTATCTGAAAAATTAAATATCAAGATGATTTATAAATCATCTTTTCAAAAAGATAACCGCAGCAGTTTAAAATATTATGATGGTCCAGGATTGGCCAAAGGTGTGGCTATTTTGGCTAAAGTAAAAGAGCAATTCGGATTTCCTTTGCTTACGGATATTCATTATCCAGACCAAGCAGCTGCTGCAGGTGAGGTATGTGATGTATTGCAAATACCGGCTTACTTGTGTATGCAGTCAACTTTAATGGTAGCTGCCGCCAAAACAGGTCGTGTTGTTAATATCAAACATGGTCAGTTCTTGGCACCTGAAAATATGAAGCACCCCGTTCAAAAGTGTATTGATGCCGGTAATGATCAAGTTATATTAACAGAGCGTGGATTTACCTTCGGTTACAATGATATGGTGGTTGACCCTCGTAGTTTCTTTTTAATGGGACAAATAGGTTACCCAGTGGTATTTGATATTACGCATAGTATCAGAAAATATGGTATTCCTAGTGCGGATGCAAAAGGTGGTGCGCGCGAGTTCCTTCCAGTATTAAGCAGAGCAGGTGTGGCCGCAGGTGTAGATGGTGTATTTATCGAAACCCATCCAAATCCAGCGGAAGCATTGTGTGATGCCGCTTCGCAATTATCAGTTTACGACTTAGAAGAGTTCTTAAAACCTTTGATAGATATTCATAACTTGGAAGTGAGTTATAGAAAATAGTTCTTAATGAAAATAACATTTTTAGGAAGCGGAACCTCTCAGGGCGTGCCCATCATAGCATGTTCATGCCCTATTTGCTTATCGACTAATCCTAAAGATAAACGCCTTCGCTCTTCGGTTTTAATTCAGGTTGAAGATAAAAATATAGTGGTGGATACGGGTCCTGATTTTAGGCAACAGATGTTGAATTGTAATATCAAACATTTAGATGCCATTCTATTCACCCATGCCCATCGCGACCACTTAGCAGGCCTAGATGATATTCGTGGTTTTAACTATATCATGCAAAAGCCCCTTGATGTGTATTGTGAAGACATAGTTGAAGCTGCAATAAAAAAAGAGTTTTTTTATGCCTTTACCGAACCTAAATATCCTGGGGTTCCAGAAATGAACTTACATTCAATTACTTCTCAACCCTTTTCCCTTTTTAATACCCAAATAGAACCCATTAGGGTTTTTCATTATAAATTACCTGTATTAGGATTCAAGGTCAGTAATTTTGTTTATATAACTGATGCAAATCGAATTGAAGACCAAGAAATCGAAAAGGTAAAAGGCTGCGATGTATTAGTTCTGAATGCACTCAGACGAGAGCATCATATTTCGCATTTCACTTTACAAGAAGCCATTGATATGTCGAAAATGATAGGAGCGAAGCAGACTTATTTTACGCATATCAGCCATCAATTGGGCTTCCATGACAATGTGGAAAATGAGTTGCCTGACAATATCCACTTGGCTTATGATGGCTTAGAAATTGAATTGTAGGTCAACCCTTTTCTTTCTTACCTTGCAAACCTAGATGTTGGTCTCAAAAAATCTTCATACACATTACTATACGGTAGTCTCTATCTCAAAAGCTTTTAGCAAGATGCTTCAAGGCTATGCTTTGTATGATGCCTTTAGTTTGAATAAGAGTGAATTTGTAGTCATCTTTCAAAATAATGAAAATTATATAAGTATCCGATTATTAATAGAGGCTCGTTCAGGTTTTATTTTTGTAAGCGAGGGTAAGTTTGAGCGAACTGCTTCGGTTTATTTGCTGTTTCAATCTCTTATTGGGAAAGAGATTAAGGCTGTTCAACAACATCCAAACAATCGTTCCTTTTCGTTTTGTTTTGATGAAAATCTTGATTTGGTTTTCAAACTTTATGGAGGCTTATCAAATGTGATATTGTTTGACCAAGGGGAGCCTGTCGAGGCTTTTAGGATAAGTATTGAGAACGATTTTTCACAGTCATTGTCATCTCTTTTGCAAAGCCAAAATCAATATGAGGAGTTGGTTCCAAATACATTCTTTGTTTTAAAACAAGATAATAAGTTAGAGTTTGCTTACGAGCTAATACCCAATTCAGAGTTGCTATTTGAGTCTGAAAACGTGTTTGAAGCGCTTAATTATTTTGGACGAAACTATTTAAGTCACTGGCATTTTAAACAAAGGAAAGAAAGCCTATTAAACATTTTAAATGCTGAGAAAAAACGTCTTCTTTCTCAGCAACTGAACACTGAGAAATCACTTAGTCAGCATGAAAAGCAGTTGAAATATGATGAAATAGCCAATATCATTATGGCCAATCTTCATCAATTGCAAATAGGATTGAGCAAAGTTGAATTGTTTGATTTTTATAGAAATCAAAACATAATTGTCAAGCTAAAAAAAGATTTAAATCCACAACAAAATGCTGCTGAATATTATCGAAAATCAAAGAATCAGAACATAGAAATAGACTTGATGTATAAGCGATTGGAGGAAATACAACAAAAGTTAATTGATTCAGATAAACAAATTGAAAAAGTGCTAGCTGCCAGCTCAAGCAAAGATTTAAAAGAAGGTAAGAGCAATCTTCCAATTGATAAAGCTACGGAGTCACCATTTAAAAATTTCAGCTTTGAAGGTTTTACCATACTAGTTGGCAAGAATTCCGAAAACAACGATAAGTTGACCTTAAAGTTTGCCAATAAAAACGACATGTGGCTTCATGCGAAAGATGTTACAGGTAGTCATGTGGTCATTAGGTACAGGCAAGGAAAACCTTTCACCAAACCTTTGATTACTTATGCAGCGCAACTTGCGGCCTATTACTCTAAAGCCAAAAGCAGCACCTTAGTTCCAGTGGTTTACACTTTGAAAAAATTTGTAAGAAAACCCAAAGGGGCCATTGCGGGAACAGTGACTTACGAAAATGGAGAAACGATTTTGGTGGAGCCTGTTTTGTAGTTTGAAACATTGCTAAGCACCACTTTCTGTGTAATCTGTGAATTCTGTGGCTTGATTTTGAAACTTGCCCTCACTAGCTTTACTTTGCCTACTGATTATGGCAAAAGAAAAACCAAGCATTCCCAAAGGTACACGCGATTTTGGCCCGCAAGAAGTATCTAAGCGAAAATATATTTTAAACACCATTGAAAAGGTTTTTATCAAATTCGGCTTTATGCCTATTGAAACCCCAACGATGGAAAACCTATCCACCCTTACTGGCAAATATGGTGATGAGGGAGATAAATTGTTGTTTAAGGTGTTGAACAGTGGTGATTATTTAAAAGAAATTACCCCTGAAATTCTATCAACTAGCAACCAACAACTAGCAACTAAACTTATATCAGAGAAAGGCCTACGATACGACCTTACAGTTCCCTTCGCTCGTTATGTGGTGATGAATAGAAATGAGATTACTTTTCCATTTAAACGTTATCAAATGCAACCTGTGTGGCGTGCAGACAGACCGCAGAAAGGCCGCTACCGTGAGTTTTGGCAATGTGATGCAGATGTGGTAGGTAGTGATAGTTTGTTGAATGAGTTGGATTTGATTCAGATATATGCTGAAGTGTTTAAGGGCTTAGGTGTTCAGGTTGAAATAAAAATCAATAATCGTAAAATATTAGCTGGTATTGCTGAAGTTGTAAAAGGAGTTGAGCATTTACAAACCATTTCGGTTGCTATTGATAAATTAGATAAAATTGGAGCAGAAGGTGTTTCAAAAGAGTTATCTGCTTTGGGCTTTTTGGAGAATGAAATATCAAGCCTATTCGAAATCATTACTACCAAAGGTGAGGATAAGGAAATGCTTCAAAGTCTGAAATCTAAATTGCAATCATCAGCTGAAGGATTGAAAGGCATTGAAGAATTAGAATTTGTTTTAAACAGCATACAACAAATCAATAAATCAATACATCTGAAAATTGACTTTTCATTGGCTCGTGGTTTATCATACTATACAGGTTGTATATTTGAAGTAGTTGCATTAGAAGGTACCCTCAAAAGCAGCATTGGCGGTGGCGGACGTTATGATAACTTGACAGGTATTTTTGGTTTAGTTGGTGTGTCAGGTGTGGGTATTTCATTTGGTTTAGATAGAATTTATGATGTGTTGGAAGAGTTGAATTTGTTCCCTGATAACACACAAGGCAGTCATACCAAGGTGTTGTTTTGCTATTTTGATGATGCCAGTCAAGCCTATGCCTTGCATGGTGTAACAGCGCTGCGTAATGCAGGTATTGCTTCTCAAATTTATCCAGATGTGGTGAAGAAAATTGGCAAGCAATTGGATTTTGCTAATAAACTCAATATTCCATTTGCAGCTGTTGCAGGAACAGATGAAATAGCGCAACAGAAATTTATGTTCAAAGACCTTAACGAAAGTAAACAAGAGTTGTTGAGCATAGAAGAAATAATTGAAAGATTGAAGATTTAATAGATAATAAATTTAATAAAAAATGGATGACATTCTTAGAATTGTCAACCCTGAACTGAACAACATAAAAATATGTACAAAATTACTACCCACATAAATATAGCCGAGATTAAAGACATCATCAAAAACAATAAAGAAATTGGTTTGAGCGATGATGCGAAAGCTCGCATTGAAAAATGTAGAAATTACCTTGACGCTAAACTTGCCAACAACGACAAGCCTATTTATGGCATCAACACAGGTTTTGGAAGTTTGCATAGCACCAAAATCAGCAATGATAATTTGGAGCAATTGCAAGAAAACCTTTTGCTAAGTCATGCATGCGGAACGGGTGATTTGGTGCCACACGAAATTGTGAAATTGATGCTTTTGTTAAAAGTGCAATCTTTGTCTTATGGACATTCGGCTGCACAATTAGCCACCGTTGAGCGATTGATATATTTCTTCAATAACAACATCCTTCCCGTGGTATATGAATTGGGTTCATTGGGTGCCAGTGGCGATTTAGCGCCTTTGGCTCATTTGAGTTTGCCATTGATTGGCGAAGGAAAAGTGTGGGTGAAAGAAAACTCAACATTTGAAATACGAAATGCCAAATTGGTTTTAGATAAGCATAACTTACAACCTATTAAACTGAAATCAAAAGAAGGCCTAGCCTTGATAAATGGAACGCAGTTTATGAGTGCTTATGGTGTTCAATGTTTATTGAAAACCGAAAAGCTTTCTGCTATGGCTGATACCATTGCCTGCGTTTCGATGGATGCTTTTGATTGTAGGTTGGAGCCATTCAATCATTTGCTACATGACGTGCGTCCTCATAAAGGGCAAATTGAAACAGCCAAGAATGTGCTTGCCATTTTAGAGGGAAGCGAGATAGCCAAACAACCAAAGGTGCAGGTGCAAGACCAATATGCTTTTAGGTGCATTCCGCAAGTACATGGCGCAAGCAAAGATGCCTTCGAACATATCCATAAAATATTTAGCACTGAGATTAATTCTGTAACAGATAATCCCAATGTATTTGCTGATGAAGATTTGATTTTGTCGGGAGGAAATTTCCATGGACAAACATTGGCCATACACTTAGATTTCTTGGCCATAGCCTTAGCTGAATTGGGCAGTATTTCTGAGCGCAGGACTTATCAGCTTATATCAGGACAAAGAAACCTCCCTGCCTTTTTGGTAAGCAATCCAGGATTGAATTCTGGTATGATGATTCCGCAATACACAGCAGCTAGTATTGTGAGCCAAAACAAACAATTATGTACCCCTGCTTCGGTTGATTCTATTGTGAGTAGCAATGGGCAAGAAGACCATGTGAGCATGGGTGCCAATGCAGCTACCAAATGCTTGAGGGTGGTTAAAAACCTAGAGCGTATTTTGGCAATTGAATTGCTAAATGCAGCGCAGGCCTTGGAGTTTAGAAGACCCTTAAAAAGCTCTGCCACCATTGAAGCTTTTGTAACCGAGTACCGCAAGCAAGTTAGCTTTGTAAGCCAAGATAGATTGTTACATGATGATATAGAAAAGAGTGTTGAGTTTTTGGTAAATTAATAATTTGAGTTTTATTATACTTATAAAAGCGTGCCTATTAGGTATTATAAGAACTAAAAAACTAATGATATATACATGTTAGCTGAAGCTGTTTGACAACGCTTTCCGTGAAGTCGGTTGTTACCAAACGACTAAAACAAATGTCGGGAAGAAATTCCCGACTTCACGGAAATATGCGCCCTTGTTGGTGTTGCACCTTGGATTATGTGAGGCTCACCAACAAGTACATTATGCATATATATGCATATGTTTGTTGCTGAGGGAACACCAATAAAGGCGAACTCATTTTTAATTTTAATATTTCAATACCATGAATTTTGATGATGATGATTTTGATTTCGATGATTTATCTGAGGAAGAAAAACGGGAGATAGAAAACGAAATGCAAGAGAAGGAAAACAAAACCAAGAACCATCCCTTGTTTAAAAAAGCCAAAGACATATGTTCACTTGTTATGGCCATAGTTGAAAGCCTTCCAGAAGAAGGAAAAGACATGTATGAAAGCACTTTGCTAGAATCAGCATACATCCTAGCACCCAAATTGGCAGGTGCCATAGGTAGCGAATCGTGGCTTATCTGCATGAGCAATGCTGCGCTCATTCGTTATCATGGCGACTACTTGCTTAGCTCAACTTCAGGTTTAAAATATTTTACGAATGCTGAAAAGGATTACGTGGCGCTTATGCGAAAAGAAATGCTGGAGTTTCAACAACTTTTTAAAGAATGGGTTATTGAATTTAATAAGCTTGAGAGAGAAGAATATGAAGATGAATGGGGTTTATTTTTAAGGCAATAGTAAAAGGCTTTCTTGCGCCATAGTTAAAATAGATTGGTAATCACTATTTGCGAGAAAGCATTTTATCATATTCTGCATGGCTACCGATCCAAAACCAAATATAGGTATCTGCTTCTTTTACTGCTAAGGCTCGATAAGAAATCGTAATTCTTACTGAATAAATTTCATTTGGATGTAGTTTCTTAAAATGCAATCCCATTTCAAATGGATTTACTTTCCATTTTGAATAGGCTTTCTTGGTAGCTAATTTAACAGAATCAGGTAATTTGTAATAGCATTATCTAAATCTCTCTGTTGTCAGAGATTTCATAGCTCTTCGAATGGTTTTGTTTTACCAGTCTTGTATTCTGTTTCCGCTTCTTTTGCTAAAGATAGCAACGCCTCTCGGGAGTTTGAAAAAGAGTTATCCCAATTCAATTCTTCGATAATGAGCTGTGCGAAATCGTTTTGTTCCTTTTCAGGTAACTTACTTAATTCTGAAAATACGTCTTCTAATAATTTTGTCATTCACAAATATAATTAGAAATGATATTTAATTCAATATAAGCAGTAATCAATATTTTAGGCATTCACCCTAGCAAGCTTAATTATTCCTACAAAGTCTAGGACTTTCATCACAGGGTATACAGGATCTATTTCCCACCATTTAGCGGCAAAGTTTGGTTTAGAACCTGCATGGTGGTGGTTGTTTTGGAACAATTCGCCCAACATCAAAAAATCAAATATCAAGGTGTTTTTTGAATGGTCTTTTTCTTCGAAATTTCTATAACCATATTTATGTCCAGCCCAATTAACAATAGCACCATGCACGGGACCCATTAAGAAATGGATAGGAAGCAATAAGTATTCCCACCAATAATCAGCAAAGAAATAATAAAACACCACATAGCTTATTGCGAAAAGTATTCGTGTGATATATGAATCAGCAATTTTATCAATGGCAGGATATACAGGGAAATTACGATCAAACTTATCCTCCACTTGAATGGTGCCTTTATGAACGCCATTATAAACTTCTCGTGTGTGCATCATCATACTAAATACTTCTTTGAAGAAATGAGGAGTATGTGGGTCCTTTTCTGTGTCACTATAAGCATGGTGCATGCGATGAAGAATGGCATAGGCCCTAGCATTTAAGTAGCTACTACCTTGGGTTACCCAAGCGAAAACATAAAAGAATTTTTCCCAGCCTTTGCTCATGGTAAACATTTTATGAGCTGCATAACGATGTAAATAAAACGTTTGACCGAATAGAGACAAATACCAATGACAAACAAAGAAAATGAATATAGCCATGAATAATAATTAGTTGTCAAATGTAAAGCCAAGCGGCATACAATAATATGAAAATTGTCATTTTTTGATTTTGCGATTTATTAAATCATAATTACAATTATTGTTTCCATTTTCTAATTGTCTGTTTTACAGAATTTATAATTAGTTAATAAAACATAATTTAATCTAGCTTGTTTTACTATTTATTTTTGATTTCTAGAATACCTTATTAAATAATCATCAAATTTCTGATTTCTCTCTACTTTTTTTAGCTCTAAGAAATCCTAAATTGCACAAATTTTGTAAACCAATAGTACTAAGATATATGCAAATCAACCCTAATCACAAAGACGAGTTTGTTTACCGCCACAATTCATCAATGAAACATGATACTAAAGCAATGTTAGATGTAGTAGGTGTTGCCTCAGTAGATCAATTGATTGATGAAACCATTCCAGCTCACATTCGTTTGAAGCAACGCATGAGTTTGCCAGAACCTATGACAGAAGTGGAATTGTTGGCCATGTTAAGCGAAGTAGCTTCTAAAAATAAAATCTATAAAAATTTTATTGGTCAAGGTTACTATGGAACAAATACCCCTTTGGTGGTTTTGCGTAATATCTTTGAAAATCCAGGTTGGTATACTGCTTATACCCCATACCAAGCAGAGATTGCACAAGGCCGCTTAGAAGCTTTGTTGAATTACCAGACCATGATTATGGATTTAACAGGCATGGAAATAGCCAATGCCAGTTTACTTGATGAAGGAACTGCTGCCGCTGAAGCCATGCACATGTTGCATGCAGAGGCCAAAAATGATAAAGCTACTAAATTCTTTGTTTCAGAATTGTGTTTCCCTCAAACCATTGATGTGCTAAAAACACGTACAGAGCCAATTGGCGTTGAGTTGGTAGTGGGTGACCATAATACAGTAAAATTAGATGAAACCTATTTTGGTGCATTGATTCAATATCCTGCTAAAAATGGTGAGGTAATTGATTATAGTGAATTCATGGCAAAAGCCATTGAGAATAAAGTGTTAGTGGCTGTAGCTGCTGATTTGTTGTCATTAACCCTTTTGACACCTCCTGGTGATTGGGGTGCTGATGCCGTTGTAGGTTCAGCTCAACGCTTTGGTGTGCCAATGGGATATGGTGGGCCACATGCAGGTTATTTTGCTACAAGAGATGCATTCAAACGTCAAATGCCAGGTCGCCTAATAGGTGTATCTGTGGATAGCCAAGGAAACACTGCCTTGCGTATGGCTTTGCAAACCCGTGAACAACATATCAAACGCGAAAAAGCAACGTCAAATATTTGTACAGCTCAAGTATTGCTTTCTATTATGGCAAGTATGTACGGTGTTTACCATGGCCCTGCAGGTTTAAAAGGCATCGCTTCTCGCATTCATGGTTTAACAAAAAACCTTGCTGATGTATTAACAGCAGCGGGTTTAAAAGTAACTAGCAAAAATTTCTTTGATACCATTACCCTTGAAGTAGCTGATAGCAATGAACTAATGGCTGCATGTGAGAAAGCAGAAATCAATGTCAATAAATTAAATGCTACCCATGTAAGTATTTCGATTGATGAAACACATACCCTTGCTGATGTAAATAACTTAGCTTCTATCATCAGTGGTAAAGCAGCAAATGTTCAGTTATCGTCTTTTACTTCTAATTGGCCAAATAGCCTTCAGCGCAAGAGCACATACATGACACATCCTGTGTTTAATTCACACCACAGTGAGCATGAAATGTTGCGTTATATCAAATCTTTGGAAGCAAAAGATTTATCTCTTTGCCAATCAATGATAGCTTTGGGTTCATGTACCATGAAACTTAATGCTACTGCTGAAATGATTCCTGTAACCATGCCTGGATTTGGCCAATTACATCCATTCATTCCTCGCAACCAAGCAATAGGATATACCCAAATATTTAACGAATTGTCG
>CANHJJ010000001.1 GCA_947460565.1 Bacteroidota bacterium | reverse complement strand
ATTCATTGATGAAAAGCCTTCATATTGCCAAGTGTTGGTTCCTGAAGTAAAATTTACTGTATAATCAAATAATACTCTTCTTTCAGATGTATTTTTAATAACTAGTTTTACGGCACAATCCGGTGTTTTATTTTTGCAATTAATGGTATTGCTATAGGTTGTTAAATTTTGGAAAAGTTTAAAACTTGCAATGATTGGAATAGTGCCAGCGCTAGAAGTGGGATTGATCAAATTTAGCGATCTAACTTGCTGTGGCATTTGATTGGGTTGACATTCAGTTGCTGATGGGTTGTTTGCATTAGCCAAATCTTTTTCACAAGAAGATAGTGCCGTTATTACAAAAAGTGTGAAAATTATATAATTACTTTTCATGATTGAGGAATACATTTCTTTTGTTTCGAAATATACACTACGAATTATCAAAAACTTGAACAGACATTTTTGTATACCTAATATTAGGGTATATTGCGACTACCTGTTTTGCTATGATGCAATTCATAGCAAAATAGCTGCCATTAAAACAGAACGCATGGTTTATTAACCACAAAGTTGGATAACCTCTAAAGTGTAGCTAGGAATGTACGTGTCGCGCTGTCAGGGCAAAACAATACAAGAAATTAATTATGCTCTACTACTATTTAAGTAAAATCTTTTGAGTAGAAATTATTTCATTTTCAATCTTCAACTTGGCAAAATAAATACCTTTACTCAAGGCACTAAAATCAATATTACTAGCTTCAAAAATATTATTAATAAATGTCCCTTCTATACTTGTGCTTTTTCCTGACAAATCAATTAGAATTATAGATGCATCATTGGTTTGATATCAATAAATTATTGTACCTTCAATCCTAACAGATATTTCTTTATCTATGTCCTTGTCTATTGGGTTTGGCCAAAGAACAGTAACAATATCTTCCCCTGAATTTTTGAACAAACTTGAGCCATTGGTTTGAATTTCATAACAACCATAACTAGGTTTAGTAATAATTGTATTGGTAGCAACATTAATGAGCCTGGATTTACCTACAAAGTCATACCAAGCTTTATGATTTGTAGGTAATATAAGTGATTGTGCATTTCTGCATACTTGGCAACCTGCAACTAAATCATAATTATTTCCTAATGGGCTTATAAAACCTACTGTTTGAAGGTCTGTTGATGGATAATTATTTGTGTTACTAAAAATACTTTGCTGAGGATTAGCAATAAAGATAGGGTTTGGTAATATAAATACTGTTGGATTTAATGCATTAGGTAATGGGTCTCTAACTGCTAAATTATTGTAACACTTACCTTTGGTTTGTAAAGCGTAATTTTGCATAAACATGATGGCCCTGCCCGAGTCATTGGGGTGCATTATAATTGTATTATGAAAGGCTTCAAAATTAGTCTGACTCAATGTTAATCCCATCCTTGTTAGTGTTTGAGGTGTGCATATTTTGTCATTGAAATAAACAGCATTAATAGCCCACCAAACTGATTCTTTGGGATTTAAATTAGGTTTGATTATTAAATTGTTATAAAATCTATTTTGAATGCCAAAGCATTGAATGGCGCTTCCATTTCCTGTATTTATTATATTATTATATAACTCTCCCATACAAGGTGCACCTATAATCATGCCGAACATTTGTCCATAATCCTTTTTTAGCCCATAATTAGAGACTTTATTGTTGTATACCCTATAATATTTTGCCATAGCAACTTGTATCCCATCCCAACCAGTGCTATCTGTTATATTGTTAAAAACTAAAACTGTATCTATAAAATGTGGCAAAAATCTCCATGAGTTTTTGGAATAAAAAATTAAATTATTTGTAGGAAGAGAATTTGCAAAACTTTGATTGATAGTTAGCGCAGTGCCATCATTCTCATTATATGCTGTTGATCCAATATAAAGCGCTTCTGACCCAGTATGGTGAATATAATTATCATGAAATTTCCCAACCCCTAAACCACCTGCTAATACATATTGTCTGCAATACGCTGTATCTACAATAGCACTGTTTCCGTTATAAGGTTCTGATGATTTAAACTGAACACCTTGAGCTCCAATATAGGCAATTTCACAGTTTGCTAGTTCTACGTTTTTTGTATTTCTATCAAAACATATGCCCATTGAAGAGCTACTTATGAAATTTTTTATTTTTAAGTTTAAACTTGAATTAATTTCTTTTCCACTTAGTATAATGTCAGAGCATCCATGAAAAGCAATTCCATAACTTGTATTTCCATTTGTTTGGGTAATTTGAATAATTTTTCCTGTTTTATTTTTTATCAAAATCGGTTTAGCCTTACTACCTGCTAAATCTTTAATTAGCATTTGTGTTCTTGTAAATGTATTGTTTCCTATTGAGTTTGTGGCGTCTATGAGCAATGTATCACCAGGGGCTAAATTTACATATAGATAGTTATATACCACCAAGGTTCCTCCAAGTGGTATTCTTATATTTGTTTGGCTTGCAACTTGATAGTAAGAAGTTGATTGTGCTACCACCTCTGCAGTTGGGGGTATGGTAATTTGCGTGCTGTATGAATAGGATGAAAAAAACAATATACAAATTGTTTTGATTGCTTTTTGGATAGCACTTTTTAACTTTAATTCTATGTCTTTCATGTTTTGAGGCTTGGTAATCCATTGACATTAATAAATTAACCATTAAAACAAATAAAGCAATAAAATGTCGCAATTAGCAATTGCAAATCTTGAGTTCTTAAAAATGTTTATAACATGTTGAAAAGCAGAATGATAATTTTAAGCTCTTGGGCTAAGAAGCTTATTAATACTAAGATTTGCTGTAACAAAGGTGTTTTTAATTTTTTTCCTGAAGTAATTTCTTTACACTTATTTTCCCTCCTTCACATTTGAAAACATGAGCCGGAAATTTATTTACAATACGGTAATCGTGAGTGGTAACAATTAAAGAGGTGCCACTTTTATTTATTTGGTGTAATAATTTGAAAATTTCGTCACTCGTATCTGGATCCAAATTCCCAGTTGGCTCATCAGCAAGAATTACATCTGGCTTATTTAGCAATGCCCGTGCAATTACCAATCGCTGTTGCTCTCCACCACTAAGTTCGAAAGGCATTTTAAAACTTTTCGTGCCTAATCCAACTAATTCAAGTACTTCATTTATGCGGGTATCAACTTCAAATTTGTTTTTCCAACCTGTGGCTTGTAAAACAAAAAACAAGTTTTCATAAGCCGTTCTATCCGTTAACAGCTGAAAGTCCTGAAATATGATACCGATTTTTCTTCGTAGGTAGGGTATTTCATTTTCTTTAATTTTATCCAAAAAGTATCCAGTAATTTCACCCGTACCTTTTTCAAGCTTCAAATCGGCATATAAAGTTTTAAGTAAGGATGATTTTCCAGAGCCAGTTTGTCCTATAAGGTAGACAAATTCTCCAGCTTGGATTTCAAAGTTTATTTCAGATAAGATGAGATTATCTTGCTGAAAAATGGAAGCATTTTCAAGTTTTATTACAGTTTTTGTGGTCATTTTAGCTCTAGTTTAGTCATTTGTCCAAAAGGAATTTTCTCAATCAAAGTCTTAATATATTCAATGTTTTCGCCTAATCCACATTTTTCTAATGCCTTTTCTGGCCTATCCGCACGGGTATAACAAATTAAGCTGAAGTTTTCGTCACGCACCTGAACATAGTCTGGAATTTTCGCAACTCCTTTGATTTTAATTATATACAATTGGTAATTATTTAAGGATTTTTTTTGTAAATATCTTATACTTGCGCCACAAATTTATAAAAACTTAATAAATTATTATGAGAGGTATTAAACAAATTGTATGTGGTTTGTCTGCTTTAAGCTTAATAGCAGCATGCAGCAGCCCTACTAATTTTACAAAAAACAGTTACTCGGTTACCCCAAACCCATTAGAAGCTAAAGGTGATATGGTTTCAGTTACCATTACTGCAACCGTTCCGCCAAAATCAATAAACTCAAAAGTGGTTGTGAAATTTTCTCCATACTTGAAAACTTCAACAGGAGCTGAAATTCCGTTGAAAGAAATGACGGTAAAAGGTATGAAAGCAAAAGCAAACGCTGATGCTACTGTTGATACTAAATTAGGTGGAACCGTTTCTTACAATGATAATTTCGCCTACAAAGCCGATATGAAACATGCAAGTTTGATGCCTCGATTCACAGTTAATGGTGTGGCTGTTCCTTTTGATGCTAAGCCTTTAGCTGAAGGAACCATTGCTACTGCTTATTTAATTAAAGATGATAATAATGTAGTTATCAACAAAGACGATTATAAAGCAATAGAGAATAATAAATCTGTTAGCATTTACTTTCCAATGGATGTAGATAAATTCAATCCAAACTATAAAGTGAATAAAGCTACAAGCAACAAAAAACAAATTGCTGACTTGAAAACTTTGTTAAAAACAGACAAAAACTTCGTAGCTCGTGGTATTGCTATCAATGCTTTTGCATCTCCGGATGGTGAGTTGAGCAGAAACAGCAACTTGTCAAAAGGTCGTGAAGAGTCAACCTATAAATTTTTCAAAAAAGAGTTGAAAAAATTAGGCTTTACCGAAGTAAACGATACTACATTCTCTCGCGGATACAGCACATCTGAAGATTGGGCTGGTTTTGCTACCATGATAGAAAAGAGTGATCTTTCTGATAAAACTGAAATATTAAATATTGTAAATAATAAATCAATCTCTGATGAAGAGCGCGAAAGCCTGATCCGCAGAAACCATGGAGCAAGTTGGGAAAAAGCAACTAAATCTGTTCTTCCTCAATTACGTAGAAGCGAATTGGTAATAAAAGGTGCTTCGCCTACAAAAACAGATGAGCAATTAATGACATACTATGGTAACTATTCAGCGTTAACCTCTATTGAGTTATTCCATTTAGCAGTAATCACTGCTGATTTAGCTAAAAAAGAAGAGGTGTTGAAAGCCTTCACTGCTGCCAATGCTGGTGACTGGAGAGGTTTTAATGATTTAGGAGCTATTCAATTAAAGCTAAACAACTTAATAGATGCAGAATCTAATTTGAGTAAAGCCAATGCTTTAAGTGCTGATAATGCTGCAGTTTTAGCTAATATGGGTGTTTTAGCCAATGCTAAAGGAAATGTGGCTGAAGCTGAGAAAATGTTTAAATCAGCTTCTTCAAAAGGTGCAGATGTTAGCTACAATTTAGCTTGCATTGCAATCAAAAAAGGTAACTATACAGAAGCGGTAAGTTTGTTTAACAAATCTGGTAAGGATGATTTCAACGCGGCTTTGGCTAAATTGTTAAATGGTGATGCAACAGGTGCTAAAAATATGATTGATGCTATGAATCCTGATCAATTGGATGCAAGCCACTATTATTTAAGAGCTGTTTGTGGCGCACGTATGAACAACCAAGATGTATTAACTACTAATTTGGCTCGTGCTGTTAGTATGAATGGCGAAATTCGTAAAATGGCTAAAGATGATGTTGAGTTTATTAAATTCTTTAGCAATCCATTATTTGAAGGTGCTATTAGATAGTTAATAGGAATTAGAAATTAACCTAAAGGCTGCCCGTAAGGCAGCCTTTTTTTGTTCATATTATTTATAGACTTGTAATTGCTATTTAGCAATTACAAGTCTCTTGATTTCGAAGATTTCTTGAGAATTAGTATCTGAAATTTTTATTAAGAATAGCCCATTGTTCAACTCAGCTGTATTTATTGATTTTACCTCATTTTCTCTTATAAAGTCAGTAATTATTTTCTGCCCAGCTAAATTGTAAATAACTATCTGAACAGGTACATCTAAATGATTAACTAAACTCATTTTATCTGAGATTGGATTAGGATAAATATCAAATGAAATTGGCTTTAATTCAATTATTGAAACCTTTGCTGTATCTCTTTGTATCGCTTTTTGATTGAAGAATTTATAAGAAGCAAATAAAGGGTAATGATCACTAGTGGAATTACTAAAACCAGATAAATATGCGTTTGCATTATCAAATACATTGATACTTCCGTCAATATAGTGCTTATTTAAACTGTCACTTACCATAATATGGTCGATTACGCTCCCGGTATAATATGTTTTTCTTCCTTTATCAGCCAAAGTTTTAGTAGGAAAAAAGTAATTGGCATCCATAAGGCCTTTGAATGGCGAGGCTGAAGCCCCATCATATATAGTAAAATCAAGCCTGTCATTCCAATCTCCTAATACAATATATTTTTTATCTTTAAGTACTGATTCAATATATAATTGAAGGAAATTTGCAGCATTCTTTCTTCTTTGATAAGCATCTTGCTTTTGACTTATTGTACCTGTATTTGCTTTCATATGCACCGAAATAACATACAATGTATCAAGGTCATCTTTTTTATATTTTAATGTTGTCATTAGTGGGAGTCTTCCTGCAAAATCATAATTGTATGATGTAAGTATATGCTCTACTTTTAGTTTATCAAACAAGGTGTTTTTCCATAAAATAGCCATTTTTTGAGTTTGGCTAAAAGTAGAAATAGAGGAACTGTAAGAACTTAATTGACTCATCATGCTTTCAAATGTTTGTTGATTAGAAATCTCCTCCAAACTCCAAATATCAATATCCGCAGCTTTGATTAGTTTAACTATGTTGTTGAATTGAGTTATTTCATCGCTTGGGCCATTCGCAGTATCGCCAAACCATTCAGTATTCCAAGTACCTATTTCTAAAAGTGAATCAACTCCGAATTTTGGAAAATTTTGTGCTGGGGCATAAAATGATAATACAAGAAATAGGATTAGTAGTTTTTTCATAATGATGTTTGAAAAACGAATTTAAGTTTTGCTTTTGTAAACAAAAGCCATGTAGGCTAAACTGCCAATAATAAATGTAAAAATAGTTTGAAAACCATGAATGATTATGGCCAATGCATTTGCTGTTATGCTTGAAATACCTAGTAAAATAAATGCCTGTGAAACTCCATAATGATAGGCTCCAGCTGACCCTGCTTGTAAGGGTATAGACCTAACAAAGGAGCCTACAATCATTATCTGAAAAGCCATATAATAGCTCAAATTTGATGATTCTGCGAATGTGAAAAACCATAGATAAGTCATTAGGAAATAGCAAATCCAGATACAAATGGTATAGATAGAGAAAAGAAAAATACTTTTGATTTTTGCAAGCATTTTTATGGAAATCCAAAAACCTTGTAGCCAATTTTTAAACTTGTTTTCTGTCTTATAAATCAAATATACAACGATAACAATTAAAGTAACAAAAGCAATTGCTAAACTTATAACTTGATTTGTAGGAATCAAATCATAGCTGATAAAAGATTTCAGAATGGAAGAGTGATTGGCATACTCTAAAATAATTGCCAAAACAGATATTAGCAAAAGGGTAATAACATCTATTGTGCGCTCAAATATTACAGTGGTCAAACTTTGGTTGATGGGGGTTGTATTCAACTTTTTTAATATCGCACAGCGAGTTACTTCACCTAACCTTGGTATGGCAAAATTTACTAAATATCCAATACACAAGGCTATGCTTAGGTTTGATTTTGGGATGTCTTGATTGATTTGACGAAAAAGTAATTCCCACCTTAATACCCTGAAAAAATAAACGATGATGGAAATAAAAAGCACGGGTATTACTTTAAGGAAGTTCCCACGACATATGGTCTCCATAACCTCTCTGAAATCGAGTTTATGCAAACTCAAATAAAGAAGCCAAGCCCCAATTGATAGTAATAATAGATATTGAAAAAATGTAAATAGCTTATTCTTCAATACAGTATTTATTTGACTTTATATACAAAAATCTTATTTTCTTTACTACCTAAAGCCAAATACATATCAGCATCACTGTACAAATTACCAAATCCAAATTCTTTACATCCTTTGAATTTAAACATGGAATAGGGCTTACCTTCGCTGTCACTTATATTCAACTCACAATTATTTTGTGATAAATAAGCAATAGACATCCTTCCATCTAAATATACGATTTCAGGTTGATTATCCATTGTGCTGTCTGACCAGTTATAACTAAAACCTAATACCATTTTTTGATTGTAAAATTCATAGGAGTTATTTGTTCTAATAAAATAATTCACATCATTTGAATTTTTATTGTTTAGTATTTTAAATGCTATATTACTTTTTATTAGGTATTCCGAAATTTGTTTAATACTACCATTCGAAAACACATCTTGTACAATTAGTTTATTAGTGGAATCAAGGCAATAAAATCTAACGGTTCCAGTATCTATTTGTTTATGATTAATATATTTATATGTTAGGGTACTATCGAGTTTTACATTGGTTGATTTTTTACCGTTTGATAGATAAAAATCAATTTTTCCATTTTCGTTTAGACTATAAATGATGTTTTCTTTAGCTAATGAAAATCCCCTTATGGGTTGAATGGCATTTGGCCATATTACTTTAGGATTGAAGCCTGCATGCAGCATCCCTTTGCAATCGTATTGCCAAATCTTATAATATTTACCAGTAACAAATATTTGATAAGTATGATCTGATAAATAGTCAAAAACACTGATAGGGTAGTTGGTAGCTGCCGGTATCCATATAGGAAAGTTTTGAATGTTTTTTCCATTTGCATCTATCAAAAATAATTGATTATTTGTATTGAATAAATATTCTGTAGTACCATTTTTAAAGATATCCAATTGATGAATTTCACTGATGATAGCTGAATTTAGTTTTTCTTTCCACAATTGTTTTCCTTCTTTGTCAAAACAGTATAGGTTGAATTTGGCATCTTGAACCAAAATGACTTGCTCACTTGTGTTTGAGTTGTTTACAAAATAAGGTTTGCTAATGATGCAAGTATCAATATTCGCTTCCCATAAAAGTTCAGTTGAATTTGTTTCTGCATTATTGAACTGCAACAATAACTGCGTTGAAAATGTTTTTTCACCTTGTGAGGCAAATTGTGCAGCAAAGATTTCGGCTTTTTGGTAATAACCTTTATTTATACTTACCGAACTTATTATGGTTGAATTACCAAAGGTGTTAACCAAATTAACGGCATTTTTATTTAGTAACATCAATTCAACAGATTTCTGAGAAGATAAGGTAGATTTTGCTTCCTTATATGATTCAAGTGATTGCAAAGTGCTGTTTTCATTCATCTTATCAAGAGTGTGTTGCAGCAATTGTATGTTAGAAGCAACCAACACCAATCCATTGCTAATACAATAGTAATTGATAGTAAGTTTTTCAAATCCCGAACAATAATATTTCAAGGCATTTCCAATGGGTAGGAAATTGAACTTACTTGAATTTTGTTTAGTAGAATCAAGTGTGTCATTTGAACTTGCTTTTATTTTTAATTCAATAAATTTAGCTGAATTGATAAATTCATTCAAATTTTGAGGAGCAAAAATACCTATCCACGAACTATCAGTGCTCAAACCGTTTGCACTAAGATTAGCAATTAAGTAATTATTGCCAAGGCTTGGTACAAAAGATTCATTAAATTTGATATTCAAGTTTTCCTCAATGCTGTCATTATATATCTTATATTCTTTTAAACTTTTATTTGACCCAAGGTATTCAATTAAATTTTTTTGGTAGTTGACAATGTTGGAAACATTCTGTATTAGATAAAAATTTGTGCTTAAAGGAAGATTATCTGTAATGGATTGCGAAAAAGGAATTTGATTTGAAAATATGTCCAAAAATTGAAAAAGCGAATCGTCAGTTATACTTGCTCCAGATACCAGTAAGTTGTTTTCTTTCAATTGCAAATCACCACCTGACCAATTTGCAACAGAAGGCATAAAAGAAAATATCCGAGAATTTGACTCATTTGTGAAGCTATTAAAAAATGATTCTATATTTTTATAATTAATATATATATTGAAATCGCTCGTAAGTGATTTTACGAAATTTAAACTCTTTAATCCAGTATTGGCATAACTGTTATAATACTTACATTTAATCAGTGCACCTTCAATAAGAGAGCCTTCAAATGCAAACATGAGTATGCCTTTTTTTATGGCAATACTAAAATTACTTGAGCCTTTGAAGTCAATAAAATCATAAATAATTTCTTTATTATATAGCCTTTTAGTGATTTTAAATCGATTTCTATAGTTGTCAGTTAACCATTTAAATGTTTCAATAACATTTGGGTTTTCCTCAATTTCAATAGCAATAAATATATGGGTATTATTGCTTTTATCTGTATGAATTGATAATGTAGTTCTTTTACTTTGTTTCCATTCATTGAAATTTTTGTCGATATTTAATAGACTATCAATGCTAAGTATGTTTTCTGTTAGTTCATTTAATTTGGTCGCTTTATTTATTTGGTTGAAGAATTTTTTTGACCTAATTGATTGGATGGTAGATTCAAAATTTTTAGTTTCTAAAATGAAACTAGCATTGTTTGGTACAACATCTATGGCATGAGGGTTATTGTTGCTTACATTGAAAAAAAAGAAATATATGAATAGGAGCAAAACTACTATGAAACTTGAAATCAGGCCAATAAATAACTTTTGATTCATCTTTATTAAATTACATTGTAAAAATAATAGTAGCGATTCAAATAATTTATTTGCAATTGTTCACAAGTAAACCTTAATTCGACTTCAATTTAAACTTCTTTATACACTTACTTTTATTAATTATATGGAATTAAAATCTAGAAACTACGCAAAAATGGGATTTTACATATGTGCTTTAAGCGTTGCTTTAGGTGCAATGGGTAAGCATTTGATTGAAGATCATGTAACACAATATTATTTAGATATTTTCGAAACTGCAGTTATGTACCAATTTATACATGGTATTGCAATAGCCTTTCTTGCTTTAAGTCATCGTAGGTTAAATGAAAAGTACCTACTATACATTCTACCTCTGTTCATATTTAGTATATTGATTTTTAGTGGTACTCTATATCTTTTAGTCTTTTTCTCTATTGCAATTGGTGATGAATATAAATGGTTAGGTGCATTAACTCCTCTTGGCGGAACTGGATTCATTTTAGGTTGGGTATTGCTTGGAGTTAAAGGCTTTGATTCATACGATACGAATTCTGCAGAAGTTGCTGGAAATTCTAAAAGTAAGCATAAAAGACATAAGAGGGTTCGTTCAAAATCAGTAAGTTCTGAAAGCGCTAATTAATGAAAACTTTGGTTATTTTTAGACATGCCAAAGCCGAAAAAAACGATTTGGTTCAGGACTTTGATAGGGGTTTAACAGATAGAGGGAAGGCTGATGCTATTGAAATGTCCAATAGGCTCTCTAAGAAAGGGTTTAAGCCTGATTTAATTATTTCAAGTCCAGCAAAACGAACACATAAAACTGCTAAAATTATTGCTGAACATTTCAGTTATGATGAGAAAAACATTGAATTGATTGCTCATATTTATACTGCTAATGTTGGCGACCTATTATATATTATTAGAGAATTGGATGACGCTATTAATAAAGTAATTATTGTTGGCCATAATCCAACTGTTACGGGTCTTATTGGATACCTCACGCCAAATTTTATAGAACACCTGCCCACTTCGGGCTGTGCTCAAATTCAATTTGATGTCAAAACTTGGAAGATTGTTAAGCAATTGTCGGGAAATCTATTGTATGTTGACTTTCCTTCTCATGCTAAATTAATTTAAATTTCGTTACATACTTACTATGTTGTTTAAACAAACTTTTTTCATAACGTTTTTGTTATTTATTTCTATATTGACTTCAGCCCAACTCCCATTTTCAGGAACGAAAATTAAAAAAGCTGATAAGTTATTTGGTGATGCTTTAATAAAATATTCGGCTATGGATTATTATACAGCAGCTGAGTTATTAAATAAATCTGTGAAAGAGGACCCAAATTTTATTGATGCTTGGATGCTTCTTGCTGATATTAAAGGTAAGAATGAAAAGTTTGAAGAGTCAATAAGATTATATGAAAAAATAATAGGACTTAATCCCAATTTTCCACTTTCATATTATGGAATAGCAAAGGATGCCATTGAATTATCAAATTATCAATTGTCATTTGAAAATATTACTCACTTTAATACCTATCAAGATTATTTTGGGAAGAAAAATAGTGCAGAAAAAATTAGAAAAATTGCTGAATTTGGTAAAGAGGCCATCAAATATCCTGTGGACTTTAAACCAAATAACTTAGGGCCAGGTGTCAATTCTTTTGAAAATGAGTATTGGCCTGGTGTTACAGCCGATGGTCAAACCCTTATATTTACTCGTTTAGTTGGAAATAGTAATGAAGATTTCTTTATTAGTCAAAAAAACGAATCTGGATGGGGAGCAGCTAAGAATCTTGGGGAGCCTATTAATACTGAACAAAATGAAGGCACTGTTTCAATGTCACCCGATGGACAATATATTTTCTATACGGCCTGTAATAGGAGGGTAGATAATGGCAGTTGTGATATTTTATTATCAAAACTTGACGGTACTCAATGGTCAAATCCAATAAATCTTGGTGCACCGATAAATGGCAGAACTTGGGAGTCCCAACCTAGCTTATCCTATGATGGTAAAACAATTTATTTCAGTAGTGGGCGTCCAGGAGGATTTGGTAAAACCGATATTTGGAAAACTAGCTATAGCAATGGAAAATGGTCAGCTCCCTTAAATCTGGGGCCTGAGATTAATACTGAAGGTGATGAGCAATCCCCATTTATTTCAAAAGATGACCAAACCTTATATTTTAATAGTGATGGACATGCTGGTATGGGTGGTATTGATTTGTTTATTGCACGTAAAACACTTGATGGTAAATGGCAAAAGGCTGTCAATTTAGGCTATCCTATTAATACGAATAAAGATGAAACATGTATAACTCTTTCCGCTAGTGGTGAGTATGCATATTATGTTGCTGAAAAAGAAGGTGGATTTGGAGGCTTGGATATTTATGGTTTTGAAGTACCAGAAAATTTACGTCCTAAGAAAACGGGTTATATTAAAGGGATAGTTTTTGATGCTAAAACATTAAAGAAGTTGGTGGCCAAAATTGAGTTGATTGATCTGTCAACTGGAAAACAAGTTGTCGAAGCTTATTCTAATAAATTAACTGGCGGCTTCTTGGTTTGTTTACAAGGCAATAGAGATTATGCCATGAATGTAAGTTCAAACGGTTATCTATTTCACTCCGAAAATTTTAGCCTAAAAAATCAAGATGCTTCCGACCCGTTGACATTAAATATTGGTTTACGTCAAATTGCGACAGGCGAAAAGGTTGTCCTAAAAAACATATTTTTTGATACAGATAAATTTATATTGAAAGATGAGTCTAAAATAGAAATTGAAAAACTAATTGAATTTATTAATGCAAACCCGAGAATTAGGATTGAGGTGGGTGGACATACAGATAATGTAGGTGATAAGAAAAAGAATGAGGTCTTATCAAATAATAGAGCCAAAGCTGTTTATGATTATTTAGTGTTTAAAGGTATCTTGCCTGCAAGGTTATCTTTCAAGGGTTATGCTGATACGCAGCCTATTGCAGATAATAAAACAGAGGCAGGAAAAAAATTGAATCGTAGGACTGAATTTAAGATTGTTCTGTAAATGAAGATAGGTTTTTTAGGTTTCTTTATTGTTTTACTTCTGGCTTCCTGCGGTGATGAAGGAGTTGTAACATACCTAAGCACGGACATTGATAAGATGATAGGGGAGCAAGTAAAAGAGCAGATTAATGATAATCCCGATCAATTTAAAATTTTAGATTCAGATGAATATCCTAAGGTATATGAAAGGCTAAATCATATTAGAATTGAAATACTAAATTCAGGCATGATTAAGCATAAAAATGATTTTGCATGGGAATTAAGAATTGTTGATGATACTGCGGTTTTAAATGCTTTTTGTGTACCGGGTGGATATATTTATGTTTATACAGGACTTATTAAATTTTTAGACAGTGAGGATCAATTAGCAGGTGTGATGGGTCATGAAATAGCCCATGCAGACCTTAGACATAGCACAAGGCAGCTCATTCAGAGTTATGGTATTTCACTTCTAGTTAAGTTTATTTTTGGATACGATGGAGGAGGTTTGGTCAACATTGCAGCAAACCTTGCAGGCTTAAAATTTAGTAGAAGTCATGAAAGTGAAGCTGATTTGCAATCTGTGAAGTATTTGTATCATACAGAATATGATGCAAGAGGAGTGAAAGGTTTTTTTGAAAAATTAAATAAGGAGAATAAGAATCCGGAGATAGTAGAATTTTTAAGCACACATCCCGAGCCTGAAAACCGTATTCAAAAAATAGACGATGAGTTTAAATTACTTGGTGGAAAAGAGGGTAAAATATTTAGTAAGGAATACGAACAACTAAAGAAGTCATTAAATTGAAATTATTCAAATCCCATTTGTTTAATAATCTGCTCTATTTGCCAATCTTCTACAGGGTCATATTCGTCTTTTAAATTACCCCCAATAAATTTAGCAAATGTTTGCCAATACATGGCTGTCAAGTTACCTCGATAAGTTTTAAGTAAATCGTAAGCATTACTACCCGTTTCTCTATAAATTAATCGAATTAATATTTTTCCTTGAGAAACAGTTAGATTCATCAGGTCGTCCATAAATTGTTCTTTTATAGAGTTTTCACTTCGTTTAAGATATTCCTTCCTTGCTTTTTCGTTTGGCAATAACTGCAGATTTTGCTCTAGCATTTGAAATCTAAAAGAGGCAAGCTTAGCATATGGTAAAACCTTCTTAACATTATAAACCAAACGCTGATATTTCTTTTCATATTCAGGATCAGCCTTTGCTCTTACAATAAATTCAGGTAAGGTGTAGTTTTTTATTGTATCAGGTGGTGTGTTTTGAGCCACTGAGCAAAGTGTGATTTTGAATAATAAACTAAGTAATAATATTTTTTTCATTCTTTAATTAACGAAAATATAATGCCATAATTATTTTTTTTGCAACTTGCCTGATTTGCTTACATAAATCAAAATCAATCCCAACAAAATTAAGGCTGACGAAATCAATTCAGCTTGGGTTATTGCATGATTAAAAATATTATAAGTAGTATTGATTCTGATTTTTTCAATCATAAATCTTTCAGTTCCATTAAGAATGAGGTATACTCCAAATAATAAACCAGGTGAGCTAAATTGCTTTCTCATTTGCCATAAAACCACGAATAATAAAATACAGATTATAGCTTCATATAATGGGGTAGGGTATACAAAATTTGGTAATTCACTGCAATGATTCCCCAAGCAATTTTGAATAGGTATACCTTCATTTAAAACATTATGAGGGTATTTGTATGACCAAAGCCAATCGGGTAAGCTGCTCATCCAATTTGGTTTTCCTGAAAGATTATCAATTCCCCAGTCGCCATCACCGCTTAAATGACAACCTAGTCTGCCAACTCCATAAGCCAACATTAATCCTGGTGCCGCAGCATCTATCATGTGCAATGGAGGGATGTTATTTTTGCTTGTGTAAACTAAAACGGCTATCGCAGCCAAAATTAGTCCACCATAAAAAGTTAAACCACTAAATGAAATTAGACTGCCCCAAGGATCAAGAGCAAATTCGTCAAGGTTTTCTAAGTTATGGAATATTTTAGCACCTATTATTCCAACAATTCCAGCGATAGCTAATATGTTTCCCATGTGCTGATAAGGGTGAAATGCAATATTTTTTTCTTCGATTTCTTTTCCTTTAGTTTTCTCAGCTTCCTTATATTTTGTATAATATCCATAGGCTCCGCCCAAAAAAGCTCCAAACCAACTTCCTTTGGCTGATAGCAGAAATAATTGAGGGTTCAGAACCAATGCATCATAATCCAAGATCATTTCAAAAAACTTGAAGCCAACAAATGCTGAAATGACAGATGTGGTAATATAATCAATTGAGCTTATTGGCTCATTTAATTTGATTCTTTTATTAGATGCGCTTATAAGTCCTTTGGCTTCTTTGCGTTTTAATTCTGATTGTGTTGCCCAAAAAGCACCAAGGAATGATAAGCCAAGAAAAAAGCCGAAGGTTTGTATGGGTAATGGTATATTGATACCAAATAAATCTAATAATAGGTCGGAAATAGTTGCGTACATTTTGAATTAATTACTCTTCACGAAATAAGTCTAACTTTTAGGAATAAAAAAGAAATAATTGTGAATCGAAAAATGGAAATTAGAATAAATAATAAGTTGAACCCTAGATCTACTTAATAGCAAAATTATAAGTGAAACCTATCATTATACCACCTGGCTTTAAAATATTCATAGCTCTTTCGCTATTATCAGATAATTTTTCACCTTGATTTAGTATTACAGAGTATTCGCTGCCAGCAAATAAGATAGAATAACCTAATTCTAAAACAATTCTATTTCCTGAAGGTCTTATCCATTGTCGTTGCATACTAATATTGAACAAAGTTGCAGGATTTAAGGTAATATCGACATCTCTATTATAGGTAATTCCTGATGAGTTTTTTAATTCTAAATTGTTTGAAAATTTATCTAATCCTGTAGCCCTTGAAATGCTAATTACTGGGCACCACGAAGTTGAATTTTTGGCATTTAAAACAATACCTAAACCGATTTTATTACCCCATGACCCTATTCCAGCGGAGGCCTCAATCAAACTAAATTCGTTTAATCTTGCTCCTAATTTAATACCCGTTAATCCTGTATTAAAATTAATACCTGTTCCGATTCCGAAATAAAAGGAAGGACTTTCAGGTACAACATCGTATTTGTTAGTTTGCGAAAAAGAAAGATTTTTAGTGATTACAATTATTGAAAGCAAAACACCTAATTTTAATGTCTTCATATCTTAATAAATATTAGTCAAAAATAATTGCAAATATTTATTAATCAAATAAAATGCTAATTCTTATTTTGAGGCTGTTTGTAAAATTTGCATCTGGTTATACACCAAATTAGATGCTTCCTTTATAACCTGAGGAAGTTTTTTCATATCCTTCCCTTTGGTCATGATGGTGATAAGGATTGGATTATTATTTAGGTATATGATAGCAGATTCATGTAATTGTTTTTCGTTGGCATCTCCTGATTCACCGAATTTATGTGCAAGTTGAACATTTGAAGGTAGGCCATTTACTATTCCATTTTTAAAGTCAGATTGAGTAAGCAATTCTACGGCAAACTCTGAATCTTTTATATTTAGATAGCCTCCATTGAATAAGGCTCTTAAAAAAACAGAATATTCACTAGCTGAAATCGGGTAACTTTTAGCATACCAATCAGGTTCGCTTAAACCCAAATCAGTGAATACTTTTTTAAACATCTTCACATCTATTATTCCGTTTAACAGCATTGTTGCATTGTTATCAGAATATTGAATCATGTAAACTAGTAATTCTCTTATCGTATAACTTTGTCCAGGTTTTATTGATTTGGAAGTGTATATGGGCTTCTTATCTGTAATCATTGAATTTACATATGGAATCTTTTTATTTAGTAAGCCTGGATTCTCCTCATTCATTTTAAGAAAAGTGATCAATTGAGGAACTTTTAATAATGAACCTGGTGAATATTTCTGATCTTCATTTATGGCCATCCAATCATTGTTTGAGTAATCTTTCATATAAAATGAGGCTGAATTAAGCACTCCACTTTTCTTGAAATTATCAAACAAAATATTTAAACTGCTTTTTAACGGCATAAGTTTATTTCCTTGGCATAGATTGTCAACAAATAATAGCGGTTTTATGTAATGCAATCCACCTAATCGCCTTACTTTATAACTGCAACCGTTACTTTGTATTTGTGCAAGGTTTAGTCTATTTGCCTTGGCATTAGTTGACTTGTCGTAATTTTTAGTAACTACATATGTGGATGCATTTGAGATGCCAAGTAAAATAAGAACAATAAAAAGTGAATAGTTTTTATTAAAAATTGATTTCATGGGTAATAGTAAACAATTTTCAAATTTACCAAGACAAGCACGTAAACAATGTCACAAAACGTCTTTTAAGAAATTATTAAGAGTGATTTTAATCAAGTTAAATCAGGCCTTGAAGTGATTGGTTTTCGTACTCTGTATCTATCAATAGATTCCCACCATCAGCGGCTTGGGTAGCTAATTGATCACATCTTTCATTCTCAATATGACCAGCATGTCCTTTAATCCATTTGAAATTTATACGATGAAGTTTATACAGCACTAAAAATTTTCTCCAAAGATCTGGATTTTTTTTATCCTTAAATCCTTTTGCTTGCCAACCAAATACCCATTTCTTTTCAACTGCCTCACAAACATATTTACTATCTGTGTGAATGGTAACATCCATGTTATTTATTTTCAATTGTTCAATTGCTACTATAACAGCAAGCAATTCCATTCTATTGTTTGTGGTGTGTTTATAGCCTTGTGCAAGTTCTTTTCGATGTTTGCCACTAATCATAACTATGCCATAGCCTCCTGGCCCTGGATTTCCTCTTGCTGAGCCATCTGTGAAAATATCTACCTTCAAATTGTATTATTTAATATTTGATAGTTTAAAAGTACCCGATACTTTGACAATAAAGGGCTCTCCACCGCGCTCTGGAGAAGGGGTGATGATTAAATCCAAATCTACTTTCCACATGTTGGCTTTAACTAATTTTCCTTTTATGCTACCTCCATTTATTTTGTAGTTTCCTCTATAAAGACAAAAGCAGCTTCTTGTATAATATGCCTTGGCCTCTAAAAGCGAATCTCCTGTCAGAACAAATGATTTCGTTTTGTTTTCCAATTCAAATACAATGCGCTCTCTATATTCGTCATCGGCAACACTCTCTTTATCCTTTGCTTTAAAATTATAATCGAAAACCAATTTATTTCCTTTAATAACATCATAATCAAAATAAATATTATCGGCTTGGTTTAGTTTAATCGAACTACTCTTGTTTACTTTAAAAGTTTTAATTTCAGGTGTAACTTTTTCTTTTTTAGGTAATTTAACTTGGGCTGAAAGCCATGTGATATTTAGAAGTGCAAGAACTAGCAATAAATTTTTCATAGTTCAAAAATAATCACTTAGATTCAATTTTCTAAAATCAATTGATTATTTTCTGTTAAAGGTTGAAGAATAACTTAAAGATGTTTATTTCGTGAGTCTAAAAAATACTCGGATTAGTAATTGATGATGGATTTTAAGTCATTTTTCTTTTTATGTTTAGGATGTCTAAACTATATGCTATTAAGCATATCAGTTTTCATATTTTTTATTTTTCTAATTTTGTTTAGTAATAATTTTAGGAAAAAGCCTAAAGTAAAAAGCTATAGCCAATACATGTATTTCCTATTCTTTTTCCTCTTTGGCTCACTGGGATATTTATGGCAAGATGCAATTGAAGCAGCGCTTAATAAATCAGATGAAATACCGTTTCCAATTATTTTGAACCTTTTATTATATGCACTAGTATGCGGTGCAACAGGGGCTTTCATAGGGTATATTTTTTATTGGTTATCACTTAGAATTAACCCATTACACCAAATTAGATTTATTAATATTTCATTGCTTTTTAGTCTTGTTTTATTGTTTTCAATTATAATGGTTAAACCATTTTATGAAAGCTTGAATTTATTTGATAAATTTAAGAAGAAATCCAAAACAAGTGGCATAGTTCGCAACGAAATGGGTTTAATCAAAGAGGAGCTAATTGAATCTCAAAAAATCAACCTCTCATCATTTAAAGAATGTATAGCCTTTGATATTAGAGATACTTTGGACATATTTTCGGATGGAGTAAATACCATTACAATAAGACAAACGGGCAGCAGTCAGTTTTATACTCACATACTTTCAACTGATAATATTTCCGATGTGAAAGCATGTGTATTGAAATCTAAAAAGGAGGTGAAATACCTTGTTATTTTAGCTATGATGAGACCTATTAGTGGCTTGTCAAGGATTCTAATTTTCAATAAATACGGTCAGTGTTTGTACGAAGAATTGTTAAGCGATTTTGAATATGGAATGGCAAAAAACAACAAGAATGAAATTATATTGTCCAAACAAGAATTCATTTCAGATAGTATTATTTTTACACCTAAGTGGAGTATTAGATTGTAAGGATATCCTTACAAATAATCTTATCTATTAAATCTCAATCTCAAACCTTTTTTACTTTCATCAAACGAACCATTGTTATATACATGATTACCATTAACAAAAGTATGTCGAATAACGGAGCGGAATATTTGGCCTTCAAATGGACTCCAAGCGCATTTGTATAAAATATTTTCTTTACTAACGGTATAGCTTTGGTTCAGGTCAACCAAAACTAAATCTGCGTAGTAGCCTTCTCTAATAAATCCTCTACGATCTATTTCAAACATCTCGGCTACATTATGACTCATCTTTTGCGCGATGGTTTCAAGACTAATTTTGCCTTGTTTATGAAATTCAAGCATGGCATTTAAGGAATGCTGCACCAATGGCCCACCAGATGGGGCTTTTAAATAGGTTTGTTCCTTTTCTTCAATGGTATGAGGAGCATGGTCGGTAGCAATCACATCAATTCTTCCATCCAATACCGCTTTGAAAATAGCATCTCTATCTTCTGTTGTTTTTATAGCTGGATTCCATTTGATAGAATTACCTTTTTCTGCATAATCTGCATCACTAAACCAAAGATGATGAACACATGCCTCAGCTGTTATGCGTTTTTGACTTAGTGGTATATCGTTTCTAAAAAGTTCTAATTCCTTGGCTGTGCTAATATGTAAAATATGCAATCGGGTATTGTGTTTTTTTGCCAGTTCAACTGCAAACCTTGAAGATGCATAACAAGCCTCAGCATTTCTAATTCTGGGATGAAACTCAGTTGTAATATCTTGTCCAAACTCTTGTTTAATTCTTTCTGCATTGGCTTTAATCATTGGGTCGTCTTCACAATGGGTAGCAATCAAAGTTTTAACATTTTTGAAAATAGCATCCAACGATTCAGGATTGTCAACCAACATGTCTCCTGTTGAAGAACCCATGAATATTTTAACACCGCATATTTTTGTTTCATCTACTTTTAATAATTCATCCAAATTGGTATTGGTGGTACCCATAAAAAATGAATAGTTAGCCAATGAGCATTCAGAAGCACGGCTGTATTTCTGTTCTAATAAATCGATTGTTGTTGCACTAGGACTGGTATTTGGCATTTCCATATAACTTGTAATTCCACCAGCCACGGCTGCCTTGGCCTCTGTATATATTTCTCCTTTATGAGTGAGGCCTGGCTCACGAAAATGCACCTGGTCGTCAATAATACCAGGCAACATATACATACCATAGGCATCAATAATTTTGTCGGCATAGATGGCGATGCCATTCGTGTCAATTTTTTCGATAAAATTATCTTTAATTAACACGTCAGCATGATAGGTTTTTCCTTCATTGACAAGCAAAGCATTTTTAATTAAAATGGTAGACATATGTATTTACAAAATTCTTTTGCAACATAAATAATTAGTGAGAAAAAGTTTGACTTATATAGTAACAAAACTGTAAAAATAGGACTACTTAAAAAAAAGGAACTTCTTTTTGAAACCCTTTATTTCTTGACTCGATGAAGCAATCTTCTAGGACCAGATGGCTTGCCTCCTCAATATGTAGCAAAACTGGTTTTTGCAACTGTATTTTCGATGTCTATTGGTTAGAAGTAGAATAATATAGTTTTTATAGCAATTTCAGAATTTCAGATGCTGCCTTATCACTTGCGCCCACTCCAAAAAAATTTCTAAGTGTAGCGTAATCTTTTAAAAGAATATCTCTTTTGTTTCCATTAGGCATGATGGCTTCAAATTCCAATTTTAATCTATTTACGTTGAAATCATCTTGGATTAATTCGCAAATGGCTTCTCTATTTAGGTTCAAATTAACTAGTGAAATGTATTTTACCTTAACCAACATTTTAGCAATCCTATAAGAAATTGGATGCGCCACATAAGCACATACTTGAGGTATATTAAATAAGGCAGTTTCTAAAGTCGCAGTTCCGCTACAAACAATAGCAGCAATTGATTGACTTAAAACATCGTAAGTTTGGCTGTAGATTATTTTTACATTTTCGTTTTCAAAGTCAGCATAAAAATCTTTTGAAATGGATGGTGCTCCAGCCACTAAAAATTGATAATTGGGATAGGATTGCGCTAATTTTATCATTAAAGGCAAGGTGGTTTTTATCTCTTGTTTTCTGCTCCCAGGCAAAAGTGCTATAATGGGTTTTTCACTTAATTGGTTTAGTTTTTTAAAAGATGGATTAGGTTTGAATTGATGTATTTCATCCATCAAAGGATTCCCCACATAAGCAGTTTTTACATCCCACTTTTTGAAATAATCCACTTCGAAAGGAAAAATAAGTAAAAGTAAGTCTACAAATTTTTCGAGTTTTTTGGCTCTATTTTCTTTCCAAGCCCATACTTTTGGAGATATATAATAAACAACCTTGATACCTTTAGATTTGCAAAATTCAGCAATGCGCAAATTAAATCCGGGGTAGTCAATCAAAATAACCACATTAGGGTCAAAAGAACTAATTTGCTTTTTGCATACATCCATATTTTTAAAGATGCTTCGCAAATTCATCAAAACCTCAACAAAGCCCATAATGCTTACATTTTTGTAATGCATGAGAAGTCCTTGGGCTTGATGGGCCATTTTATCTCCACCCCAAAAATTAAATTGGGCTGAATTATCTTTTTGTTTTATCGATTTTATCAGGTTGGCACCATGTAAATCGCCACTTGCCTCACCTGCTACTATAAAATATTTCATTTCGGCTGCAATGTAAAAGTAATAATTTACGTTTTGTTCATAACTAGATAGTTTTTAATTGCTTGAAGCTATTTACTTTGCATTATTAATTTCATTTATCATGTCAGAAAATAAAAACAACCGCAGCAGCATGCTTCTTTTGCTTCTGCTTTTAATTGGTTCGGTAGGCTTCAATGTTTATCAATTTAACAACCATAATACCACTGTTGTTCAATATAGCAATGAGGTGGATAGCCTAATTACTGTTAGAATAGATGTTGAGAGAGAGTTGGCTTCAACCGAAATGGAGTTGGAAAAATATAGAGGTATTGCTGGAAATTTAGACACTTTGTTGAATGAAGCAAATGGTAAAATTGCTGAGAAAGAAAATAAAATCCGCAGTTTAATAGCCAAAGAAAAGAACTCAGCTAAATTAAGTAAAAAATTGAAAGCAGAATTGGCTGAACTAAAAGAACTGCGTGATGAATTTTTGGATAAGATTGATGTATTGATGGCTGAAAATAAAAAATTGAAGGAAGACAATGCGCAATTGAATAATGCCTTGGGTGATGTTACCCAACAAAAAAATATGTTGGAACAAAAAGTAACTACTGCCTCTCAGTTGAAAGCTGAATATGTGAAAGTGGCATCTTTTAAAAAGAAGAATAGTGGCAAATTTGTTGAATCTGTTCTTGCTAAAAAAACCAATAAAATGGAAGCTTGCTTTACTGTAATGGATAATAAAGTAAGCGTTACCGGGGACAAAATGGTTTATTTAAGAATTATGGCACCTAATGGAAAGCCATTGATGGGCAATACCAGAGCGGAATTGAAAACAGCAGAAGGAGAAACTGTGGATGCCACTGCTTCACAAAAAATTAATTATACTGGTGAAAAGCAAAATATATGTTTGAATTACGAAAATGATGAACGCATCCTAGAAGGAGGCACATATACCATTGAAGTATTCATCGAAAATACATTGGTTCACTCAAGTAGTTACGTTTTAAGATAGAATTGGAAACACATTTCAAAATAAAAGAAGCAGAAGTTTCTGATATTTTGCTTATTCAGCAATTAATAACTGAGTTGGCCGAATATGAGAAACTTCTGCCTCAAATGGTGGCAACACCTGAATTACTGAATAAGCATCTCTTTGGTTCAAGTCCCATTGCCCATGTGTTTTTAGCATACGAAAATGATATGCCAATAGGATTTGCATTGTACTTTTATAATTTCTCAACCTTTATTGGTAAACCCGGCATTTATTTAGAGGATTTGTATGTGAAAGAGCCATACAGAGGAAGAGGCTACGGCAAAGCCTTACTTGAGAAACTGATTCAAAAAGCAAAGGAAAAAGATTGCGGTAGGTTAGAATGGTCGGTGCTTAATTGGAATAAACCAGCTATAGACTTTTATTTGAAAATGGGTGCTCTGCCCATGGATGAATGGACTACCTTCAGGGTAAGTCTCTAAGTTATTAAATCAAAAATTCTAATTACCTCCAAGTGTATATTAAACTACATTAAAATCGCTTGTCTTTTGATTAAACCACTGAGAGTTTTCTATTTTTGCAAACCATTTCTGTTTTATGAATATTAAAAAGATACTAAAAATTGTTGCCATTATAGCTGTTGTTGCCCTTTTAGCTTGGCCAAAGCTCATGCCAAGTAAAAATGATAAATCGCAAGCTGCACAGGCTAAGACTAAGAAAATGCCAACTAAAGTGAGTGTGTATGTTACACATAAGCAAGATTTGGATAACAGTATTCATGTCAGTGGAAGTATTTTGGCTCAAGATGAAGTTGAACTGCACACCGAAGCCCAAGGTCGCCTTGTGAAAATAAACTTTGAAGAGGGGGCTAAGGTAAAGAAAGGCCAACTTCTAATAAAAATTAATGATGCAGATATTCAAGCCCAATTGAGAAAAGCCTTTTCAAGTAAAAAGTTGAAAGAAGATACTGAGAAAAGAAATAAACAACTTTTGATAAAAGGGGCCATTAGCCAAGAGCAATACGACTTAAGCTTAAACGAGCTTAATGCAGCCAATGCCGATATTGATTTATTAAAAGAGAATATTAGAAAAACTGAATTGTTGGCACCCTTTTCGGGTATCATTGGATTGAAATATGTTAGCGAAGGAAGTTTTGTAACAAATACAACCAAACTAGCCTCCCTGCAGAGCATAAGTAAAGTGAAGGTTGAATTTTCTGTTCCTGAAAGATATGCATCTCAATTGAAACGAGGCAGTGATATTTCATTCACAACCGATGGGTCTGATAAAGTTTTCAAAGCAAATATTTATGCGATTGAACCCAAAGTGGATGAGCTAACAAGAAATGTGGTGATGCGCGCCATTTCTGATAATGGCGAAAGGAAATTAATTCCAGGAGCCTTTACCAATGTGACAGTGCAACTTCAAAATAAGCCGAATTCATTAATGGTTCCAACGCAAAGCGTGGTTCCTATATTGAAAGGACAAAAGGTATTTATATTAAGAGCAGATTCTGTGATAGAGCAGGTCGTAAAAACAGGTATTAGAACTGATTCGCAAATAGAAATAACTGAAGGTCTGCAGGTAGGAGATTCTGTTGTTGTGAACGGGATTATGTATTTAAAACAAGGTTCAAAAATTAAAATAGGAAAATGAGTTTATCGAGTACAAGCATAAACAGGCCTGTTTTAGCCACTGTTTTTTCTATCATCATCGTATTGTTTGGGGCTATTGGTTTTAACTTTCTAGGTGTAAGGGAATATCCATCTATTGATCCTCCAGTAATTACAGTAAGAACCAATTATACGGGTGCAAACCCTGATATCATTGAATCTCAAATTACCGAACCTTTAGAAAAAGCAATTAATGGAATAGCGGGTATCCGTTCCATATCATCGGCAAGCAACCAAGGATCTAGTAGTATTACAGTTGAGTTTAATCTGAATGAGAATTTGGAGGCAGCCGCCAATGATGTGAGAGATAAGGTTTCTCAGGCAGTGAGACAATTACCTCAAGACATTGATGCCCCCCCTGTAGTGAGTAAAGCTGATGCCAATTCTGATGCCATCATTTCAATGACCGTTCAGAGTGATACCAAATCTCAATTGGATGTAAGTGATTATGCTGAAAATGTTTTATTAGAAAGGCTACAAACTATACCTGGTGTCAGTACGGTTCAAATTTGGGGTCAGAAGAAATATGCCATGCGATTGTGGTTAGACCCTGCGAAGCTCGCATCCTTTAAGCTTACTCCTTTGGATGTGAAGCAGGCTTTGGATAGAGAGAATGTTGAGTTGCCTGGAGGTAAAATAGAAGGAAACAATACGGAACTTTCTGTTAAAACGGTTGGTAGATTTAGCACTGCTGAAGAGTTTAACAATATCATTATACAAACTAATAATACAAAAGCTATACGCCTTGGAGATATTGGTTATGCCGCTTTGGGTGCTGAAAACGAAGAAACAATTTTGAAATCCAATGGAGTGCCCATGATTGGTCTTGGAGTAGTGCCTCAGCCGGGTGCCAATTATGTGGAGATTGCAGATGAATTTTATAAACGCTATGAGCAAATTAAAAAGGATGTTCCTAAGGATTTTAAACTCGATATAGCCCTTGATAATACTAGGTTTATCAAGACCTCGATTAAAGAAGTAGAAGAAACCCTTTTGATAGCATTTGTTTTGGTAGTTTTGATTATTTTCTTGTTTTTTAGGGATTGGTTGATTGCCTTCAGACCTTTGATTGATATACCTGTTTCGTTAATTGGTGCCTTTTTTATCATGTATATTTTTGGCTATTCGATCAATATTTTAACTTTATTGGCAATTGTATTGGCTACAGGTTTGGTGGTGGATGATGGAATAGTGGTAACCGAAAATATTTTCAAAAAGATAGAGGAGGGGCTTTCGCCAAGAGAAGCTGCCATAAAGGGTTCTAATGAAATTTTTTTTGCTGTAATATCAACATCCATAACCCTTGCAGTTGTGTTTTTACCCATTATATTTTTAGAAGGATTTGTAGGTAGGTTATTCAGGGAGTTTGGTATAGTTGTTTCAGGTGCGGTTTTAATATCAGCATTCGTTTCGCTGTCACTTACACCCATGTTGAATGTGAAGTTGCAGCGTAAGTCAAACAAAAGGACAAAATTCTATTTAGTTACCGAGCCGTATTTTGAATCACTCAACTTAGCATATAGAAATTCACTTGAAAAGTTTTTATCCAAAAGATGGTATGCTGCCATCATTATAGTTGTTTCTGTTGGCTTAATTTGGTTGATTGGTTCTACCATTCAATCAGAACTTGCACCGCTTGATGACAGGGGTATGATGCGCATTATTGCTACAGCGCCTGAGGGATCTTCTTATGAATTTACAGATAAATACATGGATAAATTGTCTGATTACGTAGAAGATTCGGTGCCAGAAAAGCGAATGACACTTGTAATCACAGCACCAGGTTTTACTGGTAGTGGAGCAGTTAATACTGGTTTTTTTAGGATTGTTTTAGCAGATGTAGACAAAAGGAAACGATCACAACAAGACATTGCTCAAATGGTTCAGAAAAATGTAGCTGGAATAACAGAGGCAAAGGCATACGTGGTGCAAGAACAAACTATCAATGGCTCGGGTGGGGCTAGAGCAGGATTGCCTGTTCAATACATTATACAAAATCAAGATTTTAGTAAAATACAACAAGTGTTGCCGAAATTTTTGGATGAGGTTAATAAGGATACAAAAACCTTTCAAGGTACTGATGTAAACTTGAAATTTAATAAACCTGAGTTGGTTATTACAGTTAATAGGGAAAAGGCCAAAAACCTTGGTGTGAGTGTGCAAGCCATTGCACAAACATTACAATTTACTTATGGTGGAATTCGATATGGGTATTTTACACAAAGAGGAAAGCAATATCAAATCATTGGTCAAGCAGATCGTACTAATAGAGATGAACCATTGGATTTAAAATCATTGTATGTGCGCAATGATAAAGGCCAATTGATACAATTGGATAATGTGATTGAAGTAGTTGAGCAAAGCAGTCCACCTCAATTGTATCATTATAATAGATATAAAGCTGCTACCGTTTCAGCGGGATTGGCTCCAGGAAAAACTATTGGTGATGGTATAAAAGCGATGGATCTTATCAAAAAGAAATTATTGGATGAAAGCTTTACCACCGATTTAGGGGGACCTTCAAGGGATTTTGCAGAAAGTTCATCAAATACCACTTTTGCTTTTATATTAGCATTGGTGCTTGTTTATTTGGTTTTAGCTGCTCAGTTTGAAAGTTTTATTGACCCTATTATAATCATGTTGACAGTGCCAATGGCATTGGCAGGTGCACTTATTTCATTGTGGTATTTTGATCAAACATTAAACATCTTTAGTCAAATTGGTATTATTGTTTTATTAGGTTTGGTTACTAAAAATGGTATTTTGATTGTGGAATTTGCCAATCAGAAAAAGGAAAAGGGCGTTAATAAATTGCAGGCTGTTAAAGATGCTTCCGTTGATAGACTAAGACCCATTATGATGACTAGCATTGCTACCATATTAGGGGCATTGCCAATTGCACTTGCATTAGGTGCAGGTGCCAAAAGTCGTATGTCTCTTGGTATCGTCATTATTGGAGGTTTGTTGTTTTCAGGTTTCCTTACTTTGTATGTAATACCTGCTGTTTATAGCTTTTTGTCGAGAAATAGTAAGCACAAGGAAACCAATGGAAATAATGAATTTGAAGATTCTAATAATATTAAATAGCATTAAATTGAATTATATAAAGTATAAATTATTTACAATTTGTATATGCTTAAGCATAATGTTTTCAAATGCTAAAGCACAACAAATAATAAGTCTTGACGATGCCTTGAAATTGGCCTTGGAAAATAACTATTCCATACAAGTAGCAAGAAATGACGCTGCCTTAACCAAAAACAATAATAGATTAGGTGCTGCAGGAATGTTACCCAATGTGTTTGGAGCTGTAGGTCAAGATAACCAAGTACAAGATACCAAACAAAAGTTTTTAAGTGGCAGTGAGAACAATAAAGATGGGGCGAAGTCAAGTAATATAAATGCAGGTGTGGAGTTAGGTTGGACCATATTTGATGGGATGAAAATGTTTGCTACAAAAAATCGTTTGAAGGAATTGCAAGACATAGGTGAGTTGAGAATGAGAAGTCAAATAGAACTGACATTTTCAAAGGTAATCAAAGCCTATATGGATGTAGTTTTGGCAAAACAACAACTAGCATTATTTACAGAGACGGTGCTTCGTTCTCAAAAAAGGTATGAATTTGCCGATGAAAAATTAAAAGCAGGCAAATCACCTAAAACCGAATTGCTCCAAGCACAAGTAGATTTAAATACTGATAAGTCAAGTAAAATAAGGCAAGAAACAACTTTGAAAAACAGCAAGGCAGTATTAAATCAGTTGTTGGCTAGAGAGGTAAATACTGAATTTGATGTCAGCGAAACCATTCAATTAAAATCTGAAATTAAACTTGAATACATTCAACAGAAGGCTGTTTCGCAGAATGCAGGCCTGCAAATTGCAAAGAAAAATCAAAACGTAAATCTTCTTACTATTAAGGAGGTGCAAGCTGAGAGAATGCCAAGCATACAACTAAAAAGTGGTTATAACTTCAGTCGTTCTCAATCAGAAGCTGGATTTCTTCAATCTTCTCAGAGTTTAGGTTTTCATTATGGAGCAGGTATAAGTGTAAATTTATTTAATGGATATGATGTCAATCGTAGGTTAATTAATAATCGATTGGTGTTTCGCTCAAGTGAATGGATGTATAAAGATTCGCTAAGCAAGGTGCAATCAGCTGTGGCGCAAGCTTGGAATAATTATCAAGGTAGTTTGCAACTCTTGTCTTTTGAAAAACAAAATATACAAGTTGCAGAAGAAAACTATTCAATAGCAGAAGAGCAGTATAAGGTAGGTGTTATAACTTCCATTGAATTACGTAATGCCCAAATTAATTTAATTAATAGTAAAACTAGACTACTTAGTGTTCAGAACGAAGCCAAAATGAATGAGACCGAACTTTTAAGACTAAGTGGTGAATTATTAAAATAAAGTCTATTAAAAAATGAGTTTTTTCGATTGGTTTTCTTCAGTAAATTTATATACATTCGTTTACTAAAACTAAATTTATGGAAAAATTATTTACTACCATCGCAATTATTATTGCTTCATTAACGAGTTATGCTCAAACTAAAGATTTGCCTTGGCAAGTTAGCTTAGGTGTTGGCCTTGCAGAATACAGCGGAGACATTGGCAATGGCTTTTTCCTATTTGACTTAACTGGACATAATATTGGTCAAAATGGTGTATCAAAAAAAAATACACCAGGTTTAGGATTAATTTCAATTAACAAATACCTAAATTCAAAATTCGACCTTTCTTTTAGGGGTTATTATGGAGAATGGGGTTATTATAGAAACGCTGCACCAGGCAATTCCTTTTTCAGAAACATGGTAGGCGTAGAATGCGCCCCTCGTTGGAAGTTTCTTGCCATGGAAAATGCCATTTTTGTTCCTTATTTAACAGCTGGTATTGGCTTTGGGCGAGTTAATATGAATACTATTAATAATGATTATGGCATTTTTGGTTTAGATAAAACTTATATTTATCAATTAACTGTTCCAATGGGATTGGGCTTAAATATTAATCTTACGCCAAAGCTTGGTTTAAATTTGCAATCTAATTTTATGTGGACCAATAGTGATAAGGTTGATGACAGAAGCGCTTCAAATAGCTCCTTTTCTACAGATGCTGCATGGCTTCATACATTAAGTGTCACCTTCAACTTAGGTAAAATGAAAGATGCCGATAATGATGGAGTAGCTGATAGAAAAGACAAATGTGCAAATACCTCTCCGGGTGCCTTAGTGGATAAAGTTGGTTGTATTATTGATAAGGATAAAGATGGTATTGCTGATAACCTAGATGCCTGCCCTGATAAAGCTGGTATTGCTCAATTTAATGGCTGCCCTGATACTGATAAAGATGGAATTGAAGATAGT